>JBDLIV010000347.1:0-2788 GCA_039714675.1 Thermodesulfobacteriota bacterium | reverse complement strand
TCCCTGTCCCACAAGACATTTCATTCAAAAATGGATAAAACCTATCTTGAAGAGCATGAACCCCTTGTTTTTGGTTATGCAAAAGCTGCTGCCATAGTTTTATTTGGATATTTAGTAACAAAAATTATTGGAGTTGCAGCAGGCAATCACTGGCATCTTCTTGGAACACCCTATGGAATATGGTTTCTTGTTGAGGTGCTTGGATTTGTAGCATTGCCCTGTTTTCTTTTTACCATTGCCTCAAGGGATAAAAACCTTGGACTTATAAAATTTACAGCATTTTTGTCTGTAATCGGGATTGTTTTAAACAGGCTTAATGTGAGCATAATAGCCTTTAACTGGCACAAACCCCTGGCTGAAAGATATATCCCTTCGTGGATGGAAGTTATGCTCTCCATATTTATGGTAACCTGCCTGATTCTTGTTTTCAGATTTATTGTTACAAGGATGCCGGTTTTTTATGAACACCCTGATTTTAAAGAAGAACACCATTAAGGATATAAAAGGATAAAATAAAATGGATAATATGATTTATACACTCCAAGATTATATGCTGCATACAGAATCCATAACATACATTATTATGGGGATTTCCTTGGTATGTGTTGTCGGGTTCTGGCTTTTTTTAACAGGAACAGAAGAAGATTGAAGATTTTAAATATATAGAGTCTGCAAAGACCTTTGAATAGTTGAAGGAGATAGTATGACAGATAAAGAAAACTGGGACTGGGAAACAAAAGAGAAACTTGTTTCCGATCTGAACGAGTGGAAGACAGAGTATAACTGGGTTGAAGAGCCCTATGTCAGTCCTGACGGCGAAAAAATAGCAGCCATTGTAAACACAGATGATGCAGAATTCAATGTTTGTGAAAACAATAAAGCGTGGGAAATAGAAGAGCCCTTTGAAAAAGCCTACTCTTTAAGATATTCTCCCGATGGAAGGCTCACAGTACTTGCCGCTGCAGATGATGAATGGAAACCGGTTGTTGACGGCAAACCATGGGAAACTGTTTTTGATTTTTTATGGGATTTAAGGTTCAGCAAAGATGGAAAATCCATTGCTGTTGCCTCCCAGACAGATATGGAATACTGCATGGCTGTTAATGATGTGCCCTGGGAAGAGTCATACAGTTTTATAACCTGCATGACTTTAAGTGATGATGGAAAGAAATCAGGTTCAGTTGTTCAGACAATTCCCATGGGGCAGGCAGAGGTTTTTAAATTCCAGGAAGGTGCTTTTTCTGCAGCTGTAAATGGTGTTCCATGGGATATTAATTTTGTCAATGTCTGGAATATGGCATTTAATGCAGATGGTTCAAGCCTTGCAGCAGAGGTCAGGCTTACTCTTTATGATTACACAATAGCTGTGGATGGCAAACCATGGAATAATATTTACGGATGTGTGTGGCAGCCAATATTCCACCCCAATACAAATGCTGTGATAGCACCGGTTAAGCTTAAAGACGGCTGGACTCTGGCTCAAGATGATAATGTTTTATGGGACAGCAGGTTTACCCAGGCCTGGCACCAGATGGTCAGTCCGGAAAGTGAAAAAATTGCTGCCATAGTTGCTTCATCCTATGGGAAATGGACTGTTGCTGTAGATGGAAAAGCCTGGGATATAACATTTGGTGATATGGTAACTGATGCTGTTTTCAGCCCCGATGGCACCCGAGTTGCTTGTATTGGAACTGATAAACAAAAATATACAATCTGTGACAATGGAAAAGCCTGGGATATGAAGTGTGATATGCTCTGGAAACCGGTTTTCAGCCCCGATGGCAGTAACATTGCCGCTAAGATTGATAAGAACAGCAAAAGAACAATTGCCGTAAACGGCAAGCTTTGGAATAAAATGTGCGATGAAGTGTGGGAACCGATTTTCAGTCCTGATGGCAGTAAAATACTTTGCCGCAGTGTGGAAGATGGTAAATATTATAGAAGAGTAATTCCTGTGAGCGAATTTTGAAAGATAAAAAGGGGAATAAATAAAAATGAATAACTTCAACTCCATTTATAATTTTGTCAGTGGTCCTCTTGTATGGATTGCCTTTATTATTTTTATAGGCGGATCCATATACAGAATCCGGAACCTTATTATACTTGTGAATAAAAAAGAGAGATATATCTATACCTATATGAGCCTTAAATACAGTTTAAGATCAATAATGCACTGGATTGTTCCTTTTGCCACAGTGAACTGGCGTAAACGTCCTGTAATGACCATTACAACTTTTGTCTTTCATGCCGGTCTTGTTATAATGCCGCTTTTTATTAGCGGGCATGTTATCTTGTTTCACAATGCATGGGGTTTTTCATGGCCAAGTCTGCCGGAAGGTTTTACTGATGCTGTAACTCTGCTTGTTATTATATGCTCTATTATCTTTTTACTGAGAAGACTTGTTTTAAGAGAAGTGAGATTTTTAACAGATGCATCTGATTATGGAGTTTTACTTCTGGCAGCAGCACCTTTTATAACCGGATTCCTTGCATATCATAATGTTGCCAGCTATCATTTCTGGATAATTCTTCATATCCTTTCAGGAGAGATCATGCTGATTGCAATTCCGTTCACAAGGTTGAGTCACATGCTGTATGCAGTATTTACAAGAGCTTATATTGGCTCTGAATTCGGGAAAGTAAGACATGCAAGGGATTGGTAAAAAGCCCTGTCAAGAAAAAAATATGATTGATAAGGAGAAGATGGATGGCATTACCCTATATAGAATATGAAAAAAATATTATTGATAAAGGTCTTGAAACAGGCACTGAAAGACTGACCAGGGAA
>JBDLIV010000346.1:0-2795 GCA_039714675.1 Thermodesulfobacteriota bacterium | reverse complement strand
GAATGATCGTGGTCGTGTGTCATAATACTCCTCTATTTAAAAAATGTTTCAGATTCACAGGCTCAGGTGTAAATTGATACACTGGTCTCCATAAACTGAAAGAGTTTAATTCAATACCGTTATAAACAATGGATACAGGCCTGTCTGATGAAACAACCACAACAATAACATTACTATGCTCAGCAGAGAATCTCAGGGCAGAATTATATCGTGCACCCCTGGCCATATTTTCCCAATTAATGGCTTTACCGTCCAGCAGACATCCAAACCCTTGAATATACAAGTCTGAAGTAATATGAACAGCACCATCTATTTTTAAAAGAGAGCAGGCAAATCGTTGATTCTTAGGCTCAAGAAGATATAAGGAGGGATCTAATACATGACCTGATAAATGCAGTGGAGTATCATTCAGATCAATAACCAGTGTACAGCCATGTCTCGCTTGTGCAGCTTCATGTACAAGATTTGAAACCGCCTGAAATAAAATAGTAGCCTCGTCTATTTCAAGTTTTGAATCAAGTAAAATCTCCTCAAGTTCAACCATTCTTGCTTCCCGGGTGGTTGAATGAAAACTGCCGTCAAAAAAAGAGGATATTTTTTTGTTCCCGAATTTTAAGAACCCATAGTCTCCTCTATAGTCTGCTGCTATGGCAAAATCAGGAATCTCACAATCTGTAACACCAATAATAGTACACCCGTCAGACACAAGTTTTCTTTGTGAATTTTCAACTGCCACAAGAAGTTTTCTGATATGTTTTACATTACTGATCACAGGGCGTTCATGTTTTTGAATTTTGGTTATAAATGGTATCTCTTCAAGCCTCTGGGGATCGGTAAAAAAAAGAGTTCCCCTGGCCCAGGAGCCCTCCTCCCTTGTTTTTGATATATTTAAAATATCATTTAAAACAGGTGTTATCATCATTTTAGAGTCAAATCCAAGATTTTCCTCTCTTTGATCAATAATAAAATCTGCAATAGCCTGTAAAGAGTAATTTTTCAAAACATAATCCGAGGAATTCAGGGCAGAAACTTTTGAACTATAATCATGGACCAGCAGGCTTGCAGCCTGTTCCAACCATCTCTGGGTAGGATGGATAGAACACATATCAGGATGATGATCTGTGAACCACATCTGAAAAAAAAATTCATTGGAATATCCAGCATAGGATATTAATCCTGACAACAGCAGTTTATTATCAGGGACAATATATCCATGGGGCTGTCCTGCAATTTTTTCTTTAACAGTGCTTTTCCACACTTCATGATTATCATAAAAAACTGCTTTAAGCTTTGGCTCATGTCCCCTTAAAATATTTTGAGGATCAAAGACTCTGACAGGATCATCTTCATCAGCAGCAAAAATCAGAGCCACTCTGCTGTGATTTGAATACTTGGAAAGCCCTTCTTCAACTCCCTTTAAAATATTGGCTATACACAATTTTTGATAAGAGGTCTGTTTCATGATGCTTATTATATTTCAAATATTCTGATTATTTTTTTAAAACTATCTATTTAGATATTTGATACTCTGATTATGCATATTTTTGCAAGAGTTTTTTATTGTAAATTCGCCCGAGGATTGCTATTAAAAAAGAAAAATTATGAGGAGATATAGAAAAACATGAAAAATTCGCTTTTAACTTTAATACTGTTTATTATAATAATCTGTCTGTTTCCTCTGTCCTGCTTTGCCAGAACAGGCTATGTTTCAGACATGCTGTTTTTAACATTCAGACAGGGACCAGGCAACTCTTATGCTTCAAAGAAGACCTTACAAAGCAATACCCCGGTTATGATCCTTGAAGAGAAAAATGGCTTTTATAAGGTTGAACTTAAATCTAAAGAGGTTGGCTGGGTAGATAAAAACTTTATAATCTTCACTCTGCCGAAAACTTTAATGATCAATAAATTAGAGAAAGAGAATAAAAACCTTTCAATTAGAATCATGGAACTGGAATCAAGCGTAAGAGAGCTTCAAGACAAACTCTCATCTGTAAAACAAAACAATATGCTTTCAGACACCCAGGGGGAAAAAGAAAACAAGATGCTTAAAGAGCAGACCCAAACGCTATCTGAGGAGCTTGCAACTATAAAAGGGAAAAATAAAAGCCTTTTTAAAACAAGCATGATAAAATGGTTTCTGACAGGGGCAGGTGTCTTGCTTCTCGGCTGGATTATAGGACAAAGCGTGTCTTCAAAAAAACAGCGTTCTTCTTCATTCCTGAGATAAAAAATTTGATTAAATCATATAAACAATATATGTTTTTCCTTGATAGCAAACCCTGTTTCTTCTTATTAAACAATAAAGATATATCTTTAATTAACTTAATAAAATTCTAAAAAAAGGAGACAAAAGTGGCAGATCCAATTGATTATTCAAAAAAAATATGGGTTAACTCCTATGAGCAAAATGTAGAAGCCTCTGTTGATTTCAAAGATATTTTGATACCTCAATATCTTGAAGAATCTGTGAAGAATTTTCCAGACAACCCGGCCCTGGTTTTCCAAGGTTTTACAATGACATTTAAAGAACTCAATGAGATGGTTGGAAAATTTGCTGCCGCATTAAAGGGTTTTGGTGTCAAAAAAGGAGACAGTGTTGCCATATTGCTCCCCAATGTCATCCCATGTGTTGTGGCATATTATGCCACCCTTAGAATTGGCGGCATTGTTGTTCTCAATAATCCATTATATGCTGACAGAGAGTTGGAACACCAGTTTAACGATTCCAAATCAACTTTTTTAATCACTCTTGATCTTCTTGCCAACCGCATGGTCAAACTCAGGGAAAAAAC
>JBDLIV010000345.1:0-2801 GCA_039714675.1 Thermodesulfobacteriota bacterium | reverse complement strand
ATTGCAGTATTTCAAGCAAAATAACTGGGAAGAGACAAGGTTGTAGTAAATTGATGTAAAGGAGAATAGAGAGGAAGATATGGAATCAAAAAATCACAAATCACTTGAGTTTTTATTGAATCATCCCAAAACAGATCATGTGACCCATGATGTAAATACTGAAACCATTGAAAGACGATCTTTTTCACCCCAAAAAATTAAGCTTTTTTCATCAAAGTTTACCAATATAAAAGATTGCCCTGAATATAAATTCAAGCATGATAATGAAGCTTCCAAAGCTCTTCCGGATATTATTGACAACAGTGTTCAGAAGATTGTCACAGGCCATGGAAAAAGTGAAGAGGAAAAACAAAAATTTACAAAACCGAGAAATATAGGGGTGGTTTTTTCAGGTGGCCCTGCACCTGGCGGGCACAATGTAATTGCAGGGATTTATGATGAGACAAAAAAATATAATTCAGACTCAAGAGTATTTGGATTTCTTTTTGGCCCTGATGGTGTATTGGAATCAAAATATATTGAAATTACCCGGAGCCTTGTGGATGCATACAGAAATCTCGGTGGTTTTACCATGATAAAGACAGGTAGAACCAAAATAGATTCTGAAAAAAAAATTCAACGGGCTTTAAAAACCTGTGTTGATCTTGAATTAGATGCCCTTGTTGTGATCGGAGGAGATGATTCTAATACAAATGCAGCTTTTCTTGCCCAGGAATTTCAAGGCTCCGGAATTAAGGTCATTGGAGTTCCAAAAACCATTGATGGTGATATCCAGGTAAGAACAGACAGTGGTGAAATCCTCTGTGCCATATCATTTGGATTCCACACTGCTGCAAGAGCATTTTCACAAAACATAAGCAATCTCACCACCGATGCAAGCTCAGATATAAAATACTGGCATATCTGTAAGGTAATGGGAAGAGTTGCAAGCCATTTAACTCTTGAATGTGCTTTCCAGACCCATGCCAACTTGGTTCTGATTGGTGAAGAACTTGCTGATTATACAGATCATGAGAGAATTGCAAAAGCTGAAAAAGAGGGAACAGTTGATTATACAGCCTATGGTATAACTTTGCGCCATCTATCCAGAATGATATGCAAAACCATTGTCAAAAGAGCTGCAAGCGGTAAAAATTTTGGTGTAATGATTATTCCCGAAGGTGTGCTTGAGTTTATCAATGAGATTCAAGTGTTCATTATTAAGCTCAATACCATTATCGCAGATTACAATAATAAGCATGATAAAGATTTCCATTATACATTTGCAACTTTAAACGACAAGCTTGAATATTTAAGGCGGCTTGCCAGGGGCATGACAGATAAAGACAGATTTCCCATATGGAATTCGCGGGATGATGAACTGTTTAATCAACTGCCCTCTTTTTTTAGAAAAGGGCTGCTGGTGGAACGTGACACACATGGCAATTTTCAGTTTTCCCAGGTGCAGACTGAAATAATTATAATGGATATGGTTAAAGAATATCTTGGCATATTAAAAGAGCAGGGCAGATACAAAGTAGGCATAGAAAATACTTATTATAAATCTGTCATGGAGGATGCCAATCTCCAAGCTGATCAATTTGCAAAGGTAATTTTTAAAAATTCCCATGATAAATTTTTAATAGTCAAAGAGTCAATTATCTCCTTAAAAACATTGAAACAGGAATTGATTAGTGCAAATTTGATAAGTCCTGCCGATGAAACACCTGAGAGTATAGTTCATATATATAAAAAATCTGATCCTAATTTTAAAACCCAGACCCATTTTTACGGATATGACGGCAGGGGATCCGACCCTACTCATTTTGACTGTAATTATGCCTATAATCTTGGTATGACAGCTTTTCATCTTATTGCCAACGGATCCACAGGACAGATGGCAGCCATTAAAAATATTGAAAAAAAGTTTGATAAATGGGAACCCATCGGTATTCCCATTGCAAAGATGATGCACCTTGAAGAGAGAAAGGGAAAGCTTGAACTTGTAATTGAAAAAAGTATTGTGGAGTTAGATTCAAATGCTTTCAGGGTTTTTAAATCTTTAAGGGAAGAGTGGCTTGCTGCTCAATCCAATCAGGACAGGTATAGGCGACCCGGCCCTGTACGTTTTTCAGGCAAGACAGAAGAAGACAGACCAATAACCCTGGTGCTTAATTCAATATGAGTAAATAGTTGTGAGGTGTGAGTCGTGTGGTATGAGGAGTTGTTGTTCATCCCTCACACCTTATAACTCATAACTCACACCTGAAAAATAAGGAGACGGACATGAAATTAAAATATTTTTCACACTCATCTTTTTTAATCACACTTGACAGTGGTGTAAAGTTGTTGATTGATCCATTTCTGGATGGCAATCCTACTTCACCGGTCAAATCTTCAGATGTTGAAGCGGAATATATCCTGCTCACCCATGGCCATGGTGATCATCTTGGAGACACCCTGGAAATTGCAAAAAGGTGTAATTCTCTTTGCATCTGTGAAAATGAACTTGCCTCATATCTTACAGCAAAAGGTTTACAGGCTCATAATATGCATATTGGAGGGGCTCACACCTTTGATTTTGGTAAAATAAAACTCACCCAGGCATTGCACACGTCTGTTACACCGGACAATGAATGTGTTGGAGCAGCAACCGGTATCCTCATATTTATCCAGGATAAAATTATCTATCATATGGGAGACACAGGTCTGTTTCTGGATTTAAAACTTATAGGTGAATTAAACTCCATTGATTATCTTCTTGTTCCCATTGGTGACAACTTTACAATGGGTATAGATGATGCTGTAACTGCATGCTCTTT
>JBDLIV010000344.1:0-2804 GCA_039714675.1 Thermodesulfobacteriota bacterium | reverse complement strand
TGAATTAAAAAAAGAAGAACGAAGATTATCTAAAAAGAGTGAAAAACTTGATAACCAGGAAGATCAACTGTCAAAAAGAGAACAAAATATTCAACAAAAGGAGAGTGAGGCAAAGAAAAAGTTTGATTCAGCCAGTAGAAAAGAGGATCACTACAGACAAGTATTAGAAAAAACTAAAAAAGAGCTTGAAAAAGTATCCGGGCTTACACTTGAGGAAGCAAGGGAGCTTTTACTTAAAGCCATGGAAGAAGATGCCAGGCATGCAGGTGCCAAGCTGATTAAGAAAATCACCAGTGAAGCAAAAGAGAATGCAGATAAAGAGGCTAAAAAGATCATTTCAACTTCTATTCAACGCTATGCCGGGGAATATGTAGCAGAAAGAACGGTTTCTGTAGTCCATCTTCCAGGGGATGAAATGAAAGGCAGAATCATTGGACGTGAGGGAAGAAATATAAGAGCACTTGAAGCTGCTACCGGGATAGATCTAATTATTGATGATACACCAGAGGCTGTTATATTATCAGGATTTAATCCGGTCCGAAGAGAAGTTGCAAGGATCTCGCTTGAAAAATTGATATCTGATGGAAGAATTCATCCTGCCAGGATTGAAGATGTTGTAGAGAGGGCAACCAAGGAGGTAGATGCCGCCATCAAAGAAGCAGGAGAGCAGGCAGCTTTTGATCTTGGTGTCCATGGCATTGATCCTGAATTGATAAAGGTTCTTGGGAAACTAAAATTTCGAACCAGTTATGCTCAGAATGTATTACAGCACTCCATTGAAGTAGCTTTTTTGTCAGGTACAATTGCAGCCGAACTTGGATTGAATATAAAACTTGCCAAGCGTATGGGTTTGTTACATGATATTGGAAAAGCAGTGGATCATGAGGTGGATGGAGCCCATGCAATCATTGGTGCAAAACTTGCTAAAAAGTATGGTGAAGCAGGACCTGTTGTCAATGCTATTGCTGCTCATCATGAAGATCAGATGCCTGAGTCTGTTTATGATTATATTATCCAGGCAGCCGATGCACTCTCTGGTGCAAGACCAGGTGCAAGAAAAGAGAGTCTGGAAAATTATGTCAAAAGACTTGAAGATTTGGAAAATATTGCAAATGCTTTTGAAGGAGTTGTAAACACCTATGCTATTCAGGCAGGTCGTGAGATAAGGGTTATTACTGAAAGTGAAAAAATCAGTGATGAAAGCGCAGTGCTTTTATCAAGGGATATAGCAACTCAGATTGAAGAGAATTTAACTTTTCCAGGTCAGGTCAAGGTAGTTGTTATAAGAGAAACAAGAGCAGTGGAATATACAAAAAAGTAGAGGTACAAAATTAGATGAGTGTTTTATCTATATTAAAAGAACGCGGGTTTATAGAAGATCTCACCCATACACAGGAGCTGGAGGATTATCTAAGCAATCACAAGACTACTTGCTATATTGGCTTTGATCCTACAGCAGACAGCCTTCATGTTGGCAGCCTCGTTTGTATTATGGCTCTTGCCCATATGCAGAGAGAAGGACATAGACCTATTGCCCTGGTTGGTGGAGGAACTGGTTTAATAGGAGACCCTTCTGGAAAAACAGAGCTTCGTAAAGTTATTACCCAAGAACAGATTGATAAAAATAAAAAAGGGATTAAAAACCAACTTGCCAGGTTTCTTGATTTTTCAGATGATAAAGCACTTCTCCTGGACAATGCCCAATGGCTTAAAAAACTTGAATATATCTCTTTTTTAAGAGATATTGGCAGACATTTCAGTGTTAATCGAATGGTTAAAGCAGAAAGTTATAAGGCCCGTCTGGATTCTGATGACGGACTGACTTTTATTGAATTTAATTATATGCTGCTCCAAGCATATGATTTTATGCAGCTTGCCAAATCCCATGATTGCTTTTTGCAGATGGGAGGATCAGATCAATGGGGTAATATTGTTGCTGGTACTGATTTAATTAGAAGAACGTTGGGAAAACAAGCATTTGGCATTACTTTTCCTCTGATTACCACTGCAAGTGGTATTAAAATGGGAAAAACCCATAAAGGAGCTGTCTGGCTTGATGCACAAAAATTTTCCCCCTATGAATATTATCAGTTCTGGGTAAATTCCGATGATGCTGATGTTGTGAGATTTCTTGCCCTGTTTACTTTTCTAAGTATGGAAGATATTGATCAGATAAAACATATTAAAGGTGCTGATTTGAACAAGGCAAAGGTTATTCTTGCCTATGAAGCCTGCAAAATTTGTCATGGTGAAGAGGAAGCAAAAAGTGCTCTAAAAGCTTCTATAGCTATGTTTGGCGCCGTTGAAATTCCAGATAATTTACTTCCTGGAAGCAGTATTCTCCGGGGCACTCATCTTGTTGAAAGTGTAAACTCTGTGCCATCATCCTCTTATATAAAGGATGATATAATAGAAAAAATTTCGTTGATTGATATCTTTGTGAATGCAGGTTTGTGTAAATCAAAATCAGATGTGAGAAGGTTGATTAAACAAGGTGGTGCCTATATTAATGGAGACAAGATAAAAACCTTTGATCAAAAGATCATGGACAGTGACATAGAAAACAATGAAATTTTGTTGAGAGCAGGCAAAAAGAAATACCATAAAATTATTTTAAATTAAATATAAAAAGTGTTTGACATAAAATAAAATTACATATATATTGTTTGGGTTTTATTGATCACAAAGAAAGAAGTGGTCAACAGTTTTGATCTTTGAAAATTGGTCAGTGAGAAATTGTAAGAGCGGGTCTAGAACAAGACTTTAAAGAGTTTAAAAAGAGATACATTAAGTATCTCAAGCTT
>JBDLIV010000343.1:0-2808 GCA_039714675.1 Thermodesulfobacteriota bacterium | reverse complement strand
AGCTTTGATTATTACAGGAGAGGGCAGGGCTTTTTCAACTGGAGCAGATCTTAAAGATTCCAAGGGTAGAAGCATTGAAGACTACAGAATATATCTTGAATCTCTGCAGGAAGCATCAAGAAAGATCATAAAATTTGAAAAACCAACCATTGCAGCCATTAATGGATATGCTCTTGGTTCCGGCTATGAGCTTGCCCTTGCATGTGATATCAGAATCGCTGCAAAAGAGGCACTTATTGGCTCACCTGAAGCAAGGGTAACTTCATCTGTAACAGGAGGAGCTTTCAGGCTTGTTCAAGATCTTGTTGGACCTGGCAAGGCAAAAGAACTCTTGTTTACAGCAGAAAATATTACAGGTGAAGAGGCTGAGAGAATCGGACTTGTTAACAAAGCAGTACCTCTTGATGATCTTATGGATGAATCCTATGACATGGCAAAAAAAATTGTTGCCAACTCTGCTTTTTCCTTAAAAGAGATTAAAAAAGGATTTTTCATGGCACAGGGTGAATGCAGTCTTGAAGCATTGATGGATTATGAAATTGAAGCTTGTCTTGCCTGTGTTTCAACAAAAGAGAGAGAAGAATCTCTTGATGATTTTGAACAGAGAGATAGGTAGGAGGAGTATTAAAATGTTAGATAAAGTACTTGATGCAAAATCCGTTGCAATTATCGGTGCCTCAAAAAGTAAAACCAAAAGGGGTTATCAGGCAATTAAAACATTGAAATCTGATGGCTATGAAGGTGAAATATATCCTGTAAACCCAAAGGAAGAGATGATTCTTGGCCTTAAATGCTATCAGGATATAACCCAGATAAAAGGTGATGTTGATCTTGCACTTATTACCACTCCTGCAAGAACAATTCCCTCTATTTTAAGAAATTGTGGTAAGAAAAAGGTAGCTGGTGCTGTAATTATTGCCGGAGGTTTCAGGGAGCTTGGCAAAGAGGGAAAAGAGCTGGAAAATGAGGTTATTAAAGCTGCCCACGAGACTGGAGTAAGATTGATAGGTCCTAATACTTCAGGCATGATCAACCTTAAGTCTAATATGAATCTTGTAGGTATTGAAAATGCTCCAAAAGGTCATATAGCTCTATTGTGTCAAAGCGGTAACATGGCGTTGACTCTTATTACTGAAGCCGGTCTTCGCAGGCATGAAGGATTTACCTACTATGTTGGAGTTGGTAATGAATCAGATATAAAATTTCATGAATATCTTGACTTTCTAAGCAATGATCCTGTAACCAAATGTGTTCTTATGTATGTTGAAGGTATGAGTGAGGGAAGAAAATTTCTCGATATAGCACATAAAGCTACTCTTAAAAAACCTGTTGTTCTTTTAAAAAGTGGTCGTTCTGCAACAGGGAAAAAATCTGCAGGTTCCCATACAGGGTCTCTTGCAGGAATGAGCGAAGTTGCAAAAAGTGCTTATGAGCGGGCAGGCATTATTGTAATTGACAACTCTGACGAACTCTTTCCGGTTTCCCAGACTCTCTCCAGTCAGCCAACCATAAAGAATAACTCCATTGCAATTCTTGCAGATGGCGGTGGACATGCAACAATTGGTGCCGATCTTTTAACGGATTATGGAGTTAATATCCCAGAGCTTACCGATGAAACAAAAGATAAATTACGTGCAATTCTGCCTGATGCAGCATCTGTTGTAAATCCTGTTGATGTAGCAGGCGGCACCGATGATAACACAGCTCTTTTTGCCGATTGTGCAAGAATTATACTTGAAGATCCTAACATAGGCGGTCTTATGGTAGTAGGGCTTTTTGGTGGATATGGCATAAGGTTTGAAAAAAGTCTTGCCATTGGAGAAGAGGCTGCCGCACATCAGATTGGTAAAATGGTTGATGAGTATCAAAAACCTATCATCGTTCACTCACTTTTTGCTTCCCATGAATCACATGCCCTTGATCTTCTGCGCCACTATAATATCCCGGTTCAAGACTCCCTTGATATTTCATGTAAATGTCTTGCATCTCTTTGTCAATATGGCAATTATCTGAGAGAAGAACACGAAGAAGTTTGTTTTGATTTTGACTGGCATGCCAAAGCAAAAGATGAGGGTCAAAAAATTATTGACCAGGCAAAAAATGAGGGTCGTGGTGTTCTGCTTGAGCATGAAGCAAAACAGTTAATCAAACTTCATGGTGCACCTACTTCAGTTGGACAAATAGCAGTTAATGAAGATGAAGCATGGGAAATTGCCAGAAAAATTCAGCAGGAGAGTGGATCAAAGGGTGTTGTTTTGAAAATAGTATCTCCTCAGATTCTGCACAAAAGTGATGCTAAAGGTGTGATGCTTAATTTAAGTTTAGAAGATGAGGTTAAAGATGGCTTTTCAAAAATTATGGAAAATGCCAAAACCTATGATGCAAAAGCTGATATCAAAGGTGTACTGGTAGCACCCATGGCACAGAAAGGGCTTGAGATAATTATTGGAACAAAAATAGATGAGCAGTTTGGTCCTGTTATAATGTATGGTCTTGGCGGCATCATGGTAGAAATAATGAAAGATGTTACTTTTAGGGTGTTACCTGTTTCTATTGAATCAAGTGCAAACATGCTTGATGACACAAAATCCTCTGTCATACTGGACGGGGTAAGAGGACAAGCAGGTTATGATAAAAAGTCATTGACTAAATTATTGTCCATATGTTCAGAGTTAATTGAATCATATCCTGAAATTGAGGAGATGGATCTCAATCCTGTTCTTGTATATGAAGATGGACTTGATGTTGTAGATGCAAGAATAATTTTGAAAAATTAAATTTATTTATAAAATTTAATTTATGAATAAA
>JBDLIV010000342.1:0-2809 GCA_039714675.1 Thermodesulfobacteriota bacterium | reverse complement strand
GGGATACTTATTTTAGTGCTGCTTATTCCAACTTCCATGATCTCGTCCCTATTGAGGGAAAGGGAATCAAGGCGTGACTCTGTTGTGCAGGAAATCAATCAAAAATGGGGCAACAGTCAAACTATTACCGGCCCATTTTTTACTGTCCCGTATAAGTCGTTTTACAAAGATAAAAATGATAAACTTCAATATACAATTAAATATTTCCACATTCTGCCTGAAAAATTAAACATTAAAGGAGATATTGCACCTCACATAAGATACAGAAGCATTTATGAGGCAGTGTTGTATAATTGCAAACTTGAAGTTGACGGCACTTTCACTGTCCCACTTTTAAGCCAGTTAAATATAGACGCTGAAAATATTCTTTGGGAAAAATCCGTATTTTCAATTGGCATTACCGACATGAGAGGAATTAAAGAAAACATACAAATCATATTCAATAAAAAAACATATGGGGTTAGTCCGGGCTTAAAAACAACAGATATAACATCAGCAGGAGTCAGCAGCCTGATACCATTATTGCCAACAGACAGCTCAAAACCATTTTCATTCAGACTAAACCTAAATGGCAGTGAACAGATAAAATTCACCCCAATGGCAGAAGAGACAAATGTAAATATCAAATCCAGCTGGGCATCTCCCAGCTTCAATGGTGCATTTATACCAATAACTCGAGAAATCACAGAAAATGGCTTCAATGCAATCTGGAAAGTACTTCACCTGAATAGAAATTTCCCTCAATACTGGCAAGGTAATCAGTACAAGGTAAATGATTCTTGCTTCGGTCTTAAGTTGCTTATCACAGCAGATGTTTATCAAAAATCGACTAGAATTTCAAAATATGCCTTAATGTTTGTAATATTCACATTTGCAGCATTTTTCTTTTCTGAAATATTAAATCAAAATAGAGTTCACCCAATTCAATATTTACTAATTGGCTTAGCAGTAATTTTATTTTATGTCCTGCTGTTATCAATTTCTGAGCATTTAAATTTTGATTACGCATACTTACTAGCTGCCTCATCTATAACTTTTCTAATAACGGGATATTCAAAAGGAATATTAAAAAATTGGTATTTTGCAATAACAGTTTTTTCTCTTTTAACTACCCTGTATTTGTACCTCTATATAGTCTTACAGTTAGAAGATTATGCATTAATCATGGGTAGTATTGGTCTACTGGCAGTATTAAGCACAGTAATGTTTATCACAAGAAAAATCGATTGGTACTCACTTGAGAATGACCAGCAAAAATAAATCTAACAAGCAATTAAGCCGACTTGTGAGCACATTGGCTGAATTGTTTAAATTGCCTTTGTGAGACTGAATTTGATATGCTGTTTATAAAAACAAAAAATTTTAATCACCTAATGAATTCAAACCAGGAGGAGAAAGATGCTGCTTACGAACACTGAAGAGATTCCAGGTAAAAAAATTGTGGCTTTTTATGGTGTCGTTTCCGGGAGTACTGTCCGGGCGAAACATGTTGGGAAAGATATGATAGCAGGGATAAAGAATGTTTTTGGAGGAGAGTTAAAAGGATATACGGAACTTTTGCAGGAAACCCGGGATGAAGCCATTAGACGAATGAAATCCCAGGCACAGCAGATGGGGGCCAATGCAATTGTGAATGTCAGATTTTCAACCTCTTCGGTGGCTGCCGGCGCTGCAGAGATTTATGTATACGGTACAGCAGTATCAGTGGAGTAAAACCATGGAACAATTAATTATATTTGTTGTTTTATTGTCTCTGGGCTATTCTTTTGGCCGTTATGCTGAAATAAAACATTACCGCTCCATTTTAGAGCGTGAAGAAATTTTATTAACACTTCCGACGACTTCCAAAAAATCTGTTGGGGATGACAACCGAGAAGTTAGTCGGTGCAAGCTTGTCAACGGTAGTATGGTTGTATCGGTGGACTATTTTAAACGGATATTAGCCAAGCTTAGAAATTTTTTCGGCGGTAATGTCCAATCCTTTGAAACACTGGTTGACCGGGCCAGACGTGAGGCTGTTTTACGAATGAAAGAATCCTGTCAAGATGCGGACATGATAATCAACTTACGGTTAGAAACCTCTTCAATAACCAAAGGATCCGGGAAACAGATTGGTTCGGTTGAAGTCCTGGCCTACGGTACTGCGATTTATTTTTCAAAATAATATTATGGAATATAAACCTTCCCTGCCCAGGAATAATGATAATGTCTCTCATAATCAGCCGATCAGAGAGTTTATTTTATTGTTTTCCGGGATCACTGTTTTTCTACTGGCTCTGTTCTGGGTAGTCGGCCTGTTCGTTGACCATGCAGTGAATTATATTACACCTGAAATGGAAGCTAAGATATTCTCCGCTTTCACTCCTTCAGAAAAAGAACTGGTTAAGGATGGAGATCTAAAACAGGCAGAACTCCAGCGTATGGTTAAAAATTTAAGCCAATGTATTCATATTACCTATCCGTTAAATGTTCATCTGATTGATTCTAAGACAGCCAATGCAGTGGCACTGCCCGGCGGCCGGATTCTTGTGTTTAAGGGACTGCTGGATAAGGTGGAGTCTGAGAACGGTCTCTCCTTTGTTCTTGCCCATGAACTGGCTCATTTTAAAAATAGAGATCATTTACGGGGGATGGGCCGTGGAATTGTTATCACTGCGGTGGCTGCGCTAATCACAGGTGCCGGATCTGACTTTACCCAGTTGTTTGCCCCGACAGTGAACTTTAACATGGCTCAGTATTCCCAGGCCCGGGAACGTCTGGCTGATGAGAAAGCATTGCAGGTGCTGGATTGTTTCTATGGTCATGTGGG
>JBDLIV010000341.1:0-2835 GCA_039714675.1 Thermodesulfobacteriota bacterium | reverse complement strand
CAGGACAACTACGGGGTTGCACAATCTTGAAATGAAATCCATGTCATGCTCAATCATGCAAAATGTATAGCCCTGTTCCTTGTTGAGTTTTATAATGGCGTCGCCAATCTGTCGTAACAGAGTACGATTTACTCCGGCACCAACTTCATCCAGCAAGACTACTTTAGCATCAACCATCATGGTCCGGGCAAGCTCCAGCAATTTTTTCTGCCCGCCGGAAAGCCTTCCTGCCAGTTCATTTTTAAGGTGTATAATATTTAAAAATTCCAATACTTCTTCGGCTTTTTCCTGCAGTTCTTTTTCCTGCCTGCGAATCTGCCCGCGTTTTAACCATGAATTTACAATATTTTCTCCAAGCTGATTGCCGGGCACCATCATTAAATTTTCAAATACAGTGAGAGTTGGAAACTCATGAGCAATCTGGAATGTCCTTAAAAGCCCTTTGTGAAAAAGTTCGTGGGAGTTTAATTCAGTTATCTCTTCTCCTTCAAGATAAATTTCACCATATGTCGGCGGATAGAGCCCTGCAATAAGATTGAACAGAGTGCTTTTACCTGCTCCATTGGGACCGACAAGACCTGTAATCAAACCCTTTTTAATATGAAGGTCTACCTTGTCAACAGCCTTAATGCCGCCAAAGTGTTTGGAAATGTTGCTAACCTTAATCACCTGTAGTCCTTTTAATTCTACTCATCGTTATAATTTAATTTATACGCCAGACTCATTTTAGATAACAGACAATTATTAATGTTGCAAGAAATAAGTTATACTCTGGATATTTGTTAAAAGAATATATCTTTACAACATTGTTAAAATCTGAAATTATTTTGATAGATCAATCAGCATAGGCAACACAAAAAAACGGATATAAATTACAGGGGGGGGGGTAATCAACAAATGTTCAGCTCACTACCTAAACAGGCTCGGGTGGTTATTATCGGGGGTGGAATTGTAGGATGTTCTGTTGCATACCATTTAACAAAAATTGGATGGAAGGATGTCGTTGTTCTGGAACGAAAAACCATTGCTTCTGGAACTACATGGGCAGCAGCTGGCCTTGTGAGCCAGATGCGTCAGAATCGACAGATGACCAATCTTGCTAAATATGCAACTGAGCTCTATGCAAATCTTGAAGCTGAAACAGGTGTGGCAACGGGCTATGTGGATGCAGGTTCCATTATTGTATGTCAAACCGATGCCAGGCGTCATGAGTGGCTCAGAATTGCAACAATGGCAAAATCCAATGGTATTGATGTACATGAAATCTCTTTAAAGGAAGCGCTGGATCTTGCCCCCGGCATGAGTGATAAAGACCTTGTTACTGCATTTTATGTTCCAAAAGACGGCCAGACAAATCCTGAAGATACAACTCAATCCCTTATTAAAGGGGCAAGGAATGGTGGTGCTGTTGTCTTTGAAAACACAAAGGTGACAGATATTAAAATAAAAAATGGTGTCATTTGTGGTGTGCAGACCGATTGTGGTGATATTGAGTGTGAATATGTGGTTAACTGCGCTGGAATGTGGGGGCGGTATATTGGACAAATGGGCGGTGTCAGTGTGCCTCTTCATGCCGCAGAACACATGCATGCAGTTACTATGCCCATTGCAGGAATGAAAAAAGTTTTTCCCAGTATAAGGGATTTTGATGGCTATACCTATTTCAAGTCTGAAGGGGGAGCAATTTTGTTTGGCGGGTTTGAGCCTGTTGCCAAACCATGGGGCATGAAGGGAATTCCTGATAATTTTCAGAATACTCAGCTCCAGGAAGATTGGGATCAGTTCGAAATTTTTATAGATTGTGCGTTTAAGCGTTTTCCTGATATTAAAAATGCTGAACTCCGCCATCTTGAAGTTGTACCGGAAAGTTTTACTCCAGATACAGCTTTCATGATTGGAGAAGCACCTTTGATTAAAAATTTTTTCATGGCATGCGGAATGAATTCCGTTGGTATTGCCAGCGCAGCAGGTGTTGGCAGGGCTGTTGCCCAGTGGATGGAGCAGGGGTATACTGATGATGAACTCTGGCCCGTGGATGTAAGGCGTTATTTTCCCTGGCAGCAGAATACAAAGTATGTGCATGACCGGTCTGTTGAAGCAGTGGGAGTGCTTTACCATAAGCATTATCCCAATCGGCAGAAGACAACTGCAAGACCTGTTATTCTCTCTCCCATTCATGACAGGCTTGAAGCTTGTGGAGCATGTTTCAGCCAGATAGCAGGCTGGGAACGTGCCGACTGGTTCGCTCCTGAGGGTGTTGAACCAAAACATGAATATGACTGGGTGCGCCCTAACTGGTTTGAATACCAGGCAGAAGAACATATGGCCATTCGTGAAGGGGTGGGCATGTATGATCTTACCTCCATGGGTAAATACGTAGTCCAGGGCAGGGATGCTTTAGATACACTTCAATACTTATGTTCCAATGATATTGACAAACCGGTTGGGAAAGTGATTTACACTCCAATGCTGAATGAACGTGGTGGTTTTGAATGTGATGTCACTGTCACCAGGATTGAGGACTATAAGTATTTCATTGTGACTGCTGCCGGGACTGTGATACACGATCTTGATCACATGGTACGAAGATTCCCTTCCGACAGACATGTTACCATTACTGACGTTACCCATGGATATGCCATGCTTGCAGTCATGGGCCCCAAATCAAGGGATCTGCTTGGTGAACTGACCGGTGAAGATTTGTCCGATAAAGCTTTTGCCTTTGCCACGGCAAAAGAGATTGACATTGCCTATGCAAGACCCTTGGCCATGCGTATGTCATATGTAGGAGAACTTGGCTGGGAATTGTATATCCCCACCAATTTTGCTGCAAAG
>JBDLIV010000340.1:0-2839 GCA_039714675.1 Thermodesulfobacteriota bacterium | reverse complement strand
TTTTCTCCTGAAGACAAGGTGAAAATTGCAAAACGTCTTGATGATTCAGGTATTCATTATATTGAAGGTGGGTGGCCAGGATCAAATCCAGGAGCCAGACACTTTTTTGAACTTGCAAAAAAAATAAAGTTTAAAAAGGCAAAATTGGCTGCTTTTGGTTCAACCCGGCGGCCCGGAAAAACCTGTGAAGATGATACAAATATTCAGGCGTTAATTGACAGCAAGGCTCCAGTTATAACAATTTTTGGAAAATCCTGGGATCTTCATGTGGAATCAATCATAGGGACTTCCAAAAAAGAGAATCTTTCAATGATAGAAGAGAGCATAGAATATCTTTTTAATCATGACCTTGAGGTTATTTATGATGCAGAACATTTTTTTGACGGGTATAAAGCAAACCCTGATTATGCTTTAAAAACTCTTGAAGCTGCTTTAAAAGGCGGGACAAGATGCCTGGTTCTGTGCGATACCAATGGAGGCACTCTGCCCTGTGATATTGAAACCATCACTAAAGAGGTAATCAAACATTTTACGTGTGACCTTCAGGTTAAAGACAATTCTGAACTTGTTTTTGGAATTCATACACATAATGATGGTGCCATGGCAGTGGCAAATTCTGTAATGGCTGTACATGCTGGTGCTACCATGGTTCAAGGCACTATCAATGGTTATGGCGAACGTTGTGGCAATGCTGATCTTACTGCTGTCATACCCATTCTTGCCCTTAAGATGAACCAGGATTGCATTACCGGTCAAAACCTTGAAAAACTTGTAAATCTTTCACGTTTTGTTTCTGAAACTGCCAATGTTCCTCCTGTTAATTCAAGACCTTTTGTAGGGAAAAGTGCTTTTGCACATAAAGGCGGGGTTCATGTAAGTGCAGTCATGAAAAATCCTAAAGCCTATGAACATATCTCTCCTGAACTCATTGGAAATGAACGACGTGTTCTTGTTTCTGAACAATCCGGCAAAAGTAATATTGAATACAAAGCAAAAGAACTTGGAGTCAATCTTGGTGAAAAAGGCCTTAACGGGCATCAAATAGTAGCCAATATCAAAGAGCTGGAAAATTATGGATATGAATTTGATGCTGCCGAAGGATCGTTAAAACTTATCATGGAAAAACTCACTAATCAGTTTGTTCCCCATTTCGAACTTGAATCATTCAGAGTTTCGGTGGAAAAAGATAAAGAGCGACCCTGTTATTCCCATGCCATGATAAAAATAAGGGTGGATGATAAAACTGAAATAACTTCAGCAGAGGGAGACGGCCCTGTGAGTGCACTGGATAATGCCTTGAGAAAGGCACTTTCCACAATATATCCGCAAATCAAAGACATGCGCCTTGTGGACTTTAAAGTTCGTGTCATTGACGGAATGTATGGAACTAAATCAAAGGTTCGTGTTCTTATTGAATCAAGGGATGAAAATAATATTTTTTCCACCATTGGTGTTTCAGAAGATATTATCGAGGCCAGCTGGCAGGCTCTTGCAGACAGTTTCCAATATAAGCTCTCTCTGGACAGACAGGATGTTACAGAATGCTAATTTTCCTAACTTCTGCGTTGGTAAAAAATAAAAATTAATAATTCAAAATTAAATAGAGGTGAATTATCATGACACAACAAAGTGAAATCATTATTTTTGACACAACATTAAGAGATGGGGAGCAATCTCCCGGAGCTTCAATGAATCAGGCTGAAAAGCTGCGCATTGCAACCCAGCTTGAAAAACTTGGTGTCAATGTTATGGAAGCCGGGTTCCCTGCAGCATCAGAAGGTGATTTTAAGGCAGTTCAAGCCATTGCCAGAACCCTCAAAACTTCCCAGGTTGCAGCGCTTTGCCGGGCTAATGAAAATGATATCAAGCTTGGATGGGAAGCCATTAAAGATGCTGTTAATCCAAGAATTCACACATTTATTGCAACCTCTGAACTGCATATGAAATACAAACTTGAAATGGAACCTGATAAAGTTCTTGAACAGGCTGTAAATTCTGTAAAACTTGCTGCCTCTTTTACAGACAATGTGGAATTTTCAGCAGAAGACGGTTCAAGATCAGACAAGGATTTTTTATGCCGGATATTTGAAGCTGCAATTAATGCAGGCGCCACTACAATTAATCTTCCCGACACTGTTGGATATGCAATTCCTGATGAGTTTGAAGAACTTGTAAAATATGTAATGAAAAACACACCCAATATTGATAAGGCTGTATTAAGTGTTCACTGCCACAATGATCTTGGGCTTGCAACATCAAATACCTTAACAGGTATAAAAGCTGGAGCAAGACAGGTTGAAGTAACCATAAACGGTATTGGAGAGAGAGCAGGCAATACTTCTCTTGAAGAAATTGTCATGGCCTTGCACACGCGACCCAATTTTTTTCCATATACAACATCCATTGATACCACAAGAATTTATCCCACAAGCCGTCTTGTCAGCATGATTACAGGAATTCTGATACAGCCCAACCGTGCTGTTGTGGGTGCCAATGCCTTTGCCCATGAAGCAGGAATTCACCAGGATGGTATATTAAAAAATCCCATGACCTACGAAATAATGAAACCTGAAACCATTGGTCTTACCAAAACCAATCTTGTTCTTGGAAAACATTCAGGAAGTCATGCGCTTAACTCACATATTCAAGAGATGGGATATGATCTCTCCAAAGAAGAGTTGGAAATAGTGTTTAAAAAATTCAAACATCTTGCAGACAGGAAAAAAAGTATACTTGATGAAGATATAGAGGCTTTGATAAACGAAGGTGTATTAAGAAGTTCTGAAGTTTTCAGCCTTGAATATATCCATGTATTATCCGGTAATACTGTTTTTCCCAC
>JBDLIV010000339.1:0-2840 GCA_039714675.1 Thermodesulfobacteriota bacterium | reverse complement strand
AAGTAGCCTTGACTTTTGAATTCATTCAAAAGCAGCGACTGGAAGAAGAAATCATGGGGCAAAAAATTTTATTTTTTCAACCCCACATTCGTTGACAAAAAACTTACTCTTTGATTACCAAATTTCATTAAAATTGTGGTTTAACTATGTCTCCAGTTTTTTGGGGTAGGATCACAATCCAGTTACTCTCCAATAAAAAATAATGAGAACTCAAATAATTTAATTTTGGTTTTTTATATATGGTTGATTTTTTTTTCGAAAATTTATTTATCTTATCCTACGGTTTAATTTCCGCATATGCCTCGATAATATTGTAACTCAGCTAAAAATTATAAAGGCTATACATTTGACCATCACCACAATGTGGTATATATTCATTATATGAATTAACAACTTTAAAATAGCAATTCGAAAGACAAAGGTATTCGATTTTTACAGCATTTTGATAAGGGTCATGGTGAATACACGAATGAAAAATTTAAATCTGTTAAAAATTCAAACACTACGGGGTAAGCTGATAATTCTCCTGCTGCTTCCTGTCTCTTTAACAATTCTTACAGGTGGTGTGGCAAGTTTCGTGTATACACGTAATGCAATGCTCAACCAATGGAATGAATCAGCTGTTTTAAAACTTCAAAGAGCTGCCCATGATCTTGAGATGCGTATTACAAAACCCATCAATCTGGTAGATCTGTTTTACAAAACAAACCCAGTGGGCAATATCCTCACCTCACAAAAAGAACTGGTTCAATACGTAGCAGAAATGGATGGCGTAATAAAAGCAGGTTTTACCTATACAAAACCCGTTAAAACAAGCAGTTCAATGGGTATGGAAAATATGAATATGGGAAACATGACCATGCATTTTCATCACAGCAGGATTTTAAAGGTTGCTGCACCTGAATTTGATGCAGATGCAGGTCATCAAACCGTTAAATTTGTTTTATCCTTATTGAATCCATCTGATGAAGTGGTTGGAAATCTTGAAATCATAATGAGTCTTAAATATCTGCTGCAGGATATTTTTAATCTGGGATGGTGGCAGAGTGACTGGGCCTGCGTAGTGGATAAAACCGGAAAATATATAGCGCATACCAATATGATAATGAAAGATCGTAATTTTTTAGGGGGAACCAATGACCCGGTGGAAGTTTCCATCCTGAATGAGATGGGAAAAAGACCCTTTGGTACAATTGAATCAAATGGCCATCCACCTGAGACTGTGGCAGGATTTTACAAGCTTGAAAATATTCCCTGGACAATTATCATGTTTGCTCAGGGAAACAAGATATTAAAACCCATAATCGTTTACAGGAATTTTTTTGCCATGGGAGGAGTTGTATTGCTCATGGCAATTCTTATACTCATACGGTTTCAAGGCGGCAAAATTGTTAAAAGAATAAAAACATTGTCTGAAAAAGCTGAAAAAATTGCTCAAGGGAACTATGGTGATCCCATCAAAATTGAAACTCAAGATGAAATAGGCCAGTTGGTCCAAAGCTATAACACCATGGTCAAAGGACTTAAAGAACGTGATTTGATAAGAGATTCCTTTGGAAGATATGTTGATCCTGCTTTTGCAAAGTTTTTGCTTGAGCATCCCGATGCAGGAAAGCTGGGAGGCAAAAGAAGGCAGGTTGCCATTATGATGTCAGATATAAGGGGATTTACTGCTCTTTCTGAAACATTGAGCCCTGAAGTAATAATCACTGTTTTAAACCAATATTTTTCCCAAATGATAAATATTATTCAAAAACATAAGGGTATTATTGTTGATTTTTTTGGAGACTCCATTCTGGTTTTTTTTGAGCCTTTTGCCGGTTCTTTAGCAGATACAATTCAAGAGTGCCTACAGTGTGCCAAAGATATGCAAAAAGAGATGCATGTGTTTAACAAGAAAATGAGAGGCCAACAATTACCTGAATTGAATATGGGTATAGGAATAAATACAGGACAGGTTATTGTTGGCAATATAGGCTCTGAAAGCAGAGCTAAATATGGAATTGTCGGCTCTGCTGTTAATATTACAAGCCGAATTCAAGCCAAAGCAAAGGCTCGGGAAATAGTTATCTCTGATGCTGTATATAACTATCTAAAGAATGAAATAAATATTCAAAGATCATTTAATACATCCATGAAAGGAGTTGATCATACAATGACTCTGCATTTAATAAAAAAAGAAAATAGATGACTTTTTTCACTTTTTAAGGGACCTATAGAATATTTAAATAAAATTGTAGAATATTCTGCAATAAGTTTTTTCCACCATATTCTATGATTTAAATTTTATTCTATAATATTAATATGTTCTCTATAAAAATTCTCTCTGGCACTGCTTATGCAGTATTTAATTTGTAATTGAGAAAATATCAGTGTGATTTGCATTATATTTAATTGAGGTAATAGTCATGAAACAAATAATTTCTTTAATGTTTGAACGGCTCTCAGAGGAGTGTTATGCCAAAAAACACAGGTTTTCGGTTCAGCACTATTTTGCAGTCATGTTTTGGATAGTTTTTGTATCTTTATCTCCGGGCCTCTCCCTTGGTGATGATTTAACAAGAATGGAAGCTATTGAGAACAGGCTTTCAACAAAGATCTCTCTGCCTGATTTGTTAAATTATGCCTATTTAAATAATCCATCAATCACTGCATCAAAGGAAGATTGGAAAATTGCAATTGAAAATCATAATCTGGGTAAAAGTTACCCTGACCCTCAGATAATGGGTACATATTACCCGGCTCCAATTGAAACCAGGCTTGGGCCCCAGGAGTGGAACCTGACACTGTCCCAAAAATTCCCCTTTCCAGGCACCCTGTCACAAAAGGGCAAAGTTCTT
>JBDLIV010000338.1:0-2847 GCA_039714675.1 Thermodesulfobacteriota bacterium | reverse complement strand
TTTTGATAATAAAAAAACTTGAAGTTGGTCCAATTATGGCCAACTGTTTTATTGTAGGGTGTGAATCAACAAGAGAAGCTGTTGTAATAGATCCGGGAGATGATCCTGACAGAATTTTAATGAAACTTGCAGAATCTGAATTAACAGTAAAATATCTGATTAATACCCATGGCCATTTTGACCATGTAAGTGCCAATAAAAGAATGAAAAAAGCAACTGGAGCACTAATTGCCATTCATCCCGAGGATGAGCCCATGTTCAGCCAGCTTTCTCAGTCTGCCAAAATGTTCGGCCTGGAATCTGAGAATTCTCCTCCTGCAGATATTCATCTGAACGAAGGTGATGAAGTAAAGTTTGGTGAAATAACTTTAAAAGTGATTCATACTCCGGGCCATTCAAAAGGTGGTGTCTGCCTTTATACCAAGGGACATCTCTTTGCTGGGGATACTCTGTTTGCAGGCTCCATAGGCAGGACTGATCTGCCAGGTGGTGATTTTGATACATTGATATCAAGTATCAGACAAAAAGTTTTTTCCTTTGATGATGATACTGTTGTATATACCGGCCATGGCCCTGAAACCACTATTGGCAGAGAAAAGGCAACAAACCCTTTCCTGAGATGAAAGACCTTGACAGCAGTGGATTGATAGAACAACTTCCTTTTATAGAGGAGGTTTATCAGGAAACCATTGCGCCTGGCCGCCCCTTTCAGGAAATTGCAGCACTGTTTGCTGATGATCCAGGGAGCACTCTTTTATTGTCAGGTTCTGATCTTGACTGCTCCAGATATAATATTCTTGCTGTAAAACCATGGCTTGAGATTACAGGCAAACACAAGAGTGTCTTCATAAAGTGTCAGGGAAGGCAATTTCATGTAAAGCAGGATCCCTTTTCTGTTATTCAGGCGCTGCTGGATAAATTTAAATTCAATAATGACAGTTTTGACCTTCCTCTCCTTGCAGGCTTGTTTGGATATTTTTCCTATGATTTAAAGGATATAATTGAAAAGCTCCCCTGCACCTGTATAGATTCTGGTTTGCCGGATTTATGCCTGTATGCTCCTTGTATCATTCTTATCCAGGATAAAAAAACAGATCAGACAACCCTTTGCATCCCACTGTTATCCAATGAACTAAAAGCCAAAACAGCAGATGAAATAATTAATATTAATAAAAACTTTTTTTTTAACAGATTGGAAAAAAATGTTAAAAGAAAACCTTTCTGTATTGATAAATCCGGGTTTAAATCAAGCTTTACAAAAAAAGAGTATATAGCTTCAGTAAATAAAATTATTGAATATTTAAAAGCCGGTGATATCTATCAAGCCAATCTTTCCCAGCGGTTTGAAGCAGGTTTTTCAGGTGATGCCTACTCTCTGTTTCAAGATCTGTTTAAAAGGAACCCGGCCTCTTTTTTCAGTTATATTAATGCCGGAGATCATATCATTGTCTCCACATCTCCTGAAAGATTTATCAAACAAAATGGCAGGCATGTTGAATCAAGGCCTATAAAAGGAACTATTGCAAGGGGCATCACAAAAGAGGAAGATAAAAAAAATGGTTTAACGCTCACCAAGAGTATTAAAGATGATGCAGAACTTACCATGATTGTTGATTTGATGCGAAATGATATCTCCAGAGTTACAAAACATGGATCTGTTATAGTAAAAGAACATAAACGCCTTGAAGCATATGAAAATGTCTTTCATCTTGTTTCTGTTGTTCAGGGTGAACTTGAAGATGATAAAACCAGTGTCGATCTTTTAAAAGCCACATTTCCAGGTGGCTCCATTACAGGCTGCCCTAAAATACGTTCCATGGAAATTATAGATGAACTGGAATCTGTAAAACGCCATATTTATACAGGCTCCATAGGATATATCAGTTTCCATGATGCCATGGATCTCTCCATTGCCATAAGGACTGCCACAATTGTTGATAACAGAGTATTTTTTTCTGTAGGCGGTGGTATTGTTTATGATTCAGACCCGGAAAAGGAGTTCCAGGAGACTCTTGATAAGGGGAAAACTCTTATGGAATCCCTGTCCGGCAGTTTAAATCTCTCCAGCTCTTCAGATAATACTCCAAAGTTAAAAGCCTGGGTAAATGGTAAAATCATTGATCAGGATAAGGCTGTGGTATCGGCTGCAGGCCCTGGATTTCAATATGGAGCAGGCCTGTTTGAAACCATACGTGTGGACCAAGGGAAGATCTGTCATTTAAAAGATCATCTATCACGTTTGAACAGGGCGTGGAAAAAACTTTTTTTTCAGACTCTGCCTCATATTTCCTGGGAAAATGTGATTTATTCACTGATAAAGGAAAACAGATTTCAAGACAGACTTGCTGCTGTTAAACTGTTATTATCAAAGTCAGACCATGACAGTGACAGCAGTATATTTATGGCAGCCTTTGCAAGACCATATACCCACAGGCTTGAAATACTTGAGCAAAAAGGTCTGCACCTTATTACATATCCCCATCCAAGGCAGTCGCCCCTTTCAGATTATAAAACCTTGAATTATCTCTATTATGAAAGGGCAGGGCAGTTTGCAAAGGATCACCAAGGAGATGAGGCCATTATTTTAAATCCTGACTTTACTGTATCCGAGACCAATACTGCCAGTATCTTTGCAATTAGAGACAGGAGTGTAATGGTTCCAGAGTCCCTCCATGTACTTGATGGAGTAACACTAAAATCCGTCTTGACGATATTATCAAATAAAGGGTATGGTATCTGCAAAAAACCAGTGCCAAAAGAGCAGTTTTACCTATATCCCAATATTATGGTAACAAATGCTCTCATGGGTGCTGTTAAAGTTTTGTCCATTGACAAAAAGAGAATAGA
>JBDLIV010000337.1:0-2852 GCA_039714675.1 Thermodesulfobacteriota bacterium | reverse complement strand
TCAAGCTTTGGAATTATTCTGATCCTTGGAGGGCCTTCATACTCCACCATTGAAGCGGAAATTTACAGACAGGCAGCACATCTGTTTAATCTGCCTGTTGCATCGTGCCTCTCTTTAATCCAGATTATTTTCACCTTTGCTTTGATGTGGGTATATACTCTCTTTACAAAAAAAGCAGCAAGGTTTTCCCCTGATTCCCGGCAGGCAAATCTTAAAAAACCTGATCTTGGGTGGGAAAAAATCATAATTGCAGCAGTCACAGCTTTTATCATAGCTCTGTGCGTTATTCCTCTATTGGCACTTGTCATAAAATCATTAAGTCATAATGGAGAGTGGACACTGTTCTATTATAGAGCACTTTTTGAAAACAGATCTGATTCAATATTTTATATTCCACCATTTCATGCAATTAAATACTCTTTTCTGTTTGCAGGGACTGCTCTTGTCATAGCACTTGTTACAGGCCTTTGTGCTGCATTTTTTATCCGCTTTGCAGATTCTAATATCTCAAATAAGCTCTCATCGTTTTTTGACCCGATATTCATGCTTCCTCTGTCAACCTCAGCAGTTACGCTGGGATTTGGCATTATCATAACCCTTGACAAGCCACCTTTGAATTTAAGGACTTCTATTTTTTTAATTCCCATTGTTCATGCTTTGGTGGGCTTTCCTTTTGTGTTAAGATCGATTCTGCCTGCTTTGCGCTCCATTCCGCAAAACATGACAGATGCTGCTTCCATGCTTGGAGCATCACCCTTAAAAATATTAAGATATGTTGACCTGCCGCTGATATCAAAAGGTCTTGCGGCAGGAGCGATCTTTGCTTTTACCATCAGTCTTGGGGAGTTTGGTGCAACTATTTTTACGGCAAGACCTGAGACTCCTACCATCCCTATTGCTATTTACAGATTTTTAAGTCAGCCAGGGGCAGTAAATTATGGACAGGCAATGGCAGTTTCAACTATATTGATGGTTGCAACTGCCATTGGATTTATTGCAATTGAAAATTTCAGAATAGAAAATTCAGAGGGCTTTTAATGGAAAAAGAGCTTGTCATTAAAAATCTAAATAAAAAATATGATGATGGAAGTCTTGTTTTACAGGATATTAATATAACTCTGCCACAGGGAACAAAGCTCTCTGTACTCGGGCCTTCAGGAAGTGGCAAGACAACATTGCTCAGACTTATTGCAGGCCTTGAAAAACCAGATTCAGGCACTGTTATTTTCAATGGACAACCAATGAACAACTGCCCTGTCCATAAAAGAAATTTTGGCATGATGTTCCAGGAATTTGCACTCTTCCCCCACCTCAATGTTTTTAACAATATTGCCTTTGGCCTTAAGATGAAAGGTATGCAAAAAGCAAAAATTGAATCCAGCGTTCAAGAGGTGCTTTTAATGACAGGGCTTGCAGATTTCAAAACAAGAAGTATTGATGAACTTTCAGGAGGGGAGCGCCAGAGAGTGGCTCTTGCAAGGACATTGGCACCACGTCCTGACCTTTTAATGCTCGACGAGCCTTTAAGTTCCCTTGACAGGGTATTGAGAAAAAAACTTTTAGAACAGTTAACTGATATTATTTCAAAACTCAATATAACAACTATTTTTGTGACCCATGATCACAAAGAGGCGTTCAGCGCCGGAAATAGAGTGATCATCATGAATCAAGGAAAAATTGAGCAGCAGGGCACCCCGGAACAGCTCATTCAATTTCCTGACAATCAATGGGTTAAAGATTTTCTCGGGGTTTGATCAAATATGACCTTGTCTGTTCATGGCAGTTATACCAGATCGGCAATGTTGATGTTCTGGGAAGAGTCAAAAGCAATATTCACTTTTTGCCCAACCATATTATTTGTTGTCAGTTGACTGATAATATCAGGACTGTTTGGTGTTCTTGCAATAAACCTTAAGTTGTCATGGGTTCTTCCATAAATTACTGCCATGGAGGGTTCATGCTCCCGTGTGTAGATAATGGTATAGGTTTCAATAACTCCTTTGCCATTGTACTGATCTTTTATTCTTATTGGTTCATCTCCCACAAGGCTTTTCTTTTGATCAATTATATCATAATTTTTCAAGTCACCATTTGAGGGAGTTGAGCCGTAAATGCCGGCAGCATGTTTATGCATAAACCAGCCAAGGGCTGTAATAAGGCCGTTTGATCTCTCTCCTGTTGAAATCTTTTCGGCAATGGTTGCCACAGAGTGAAGGCTGTAATTATTTCCCGGTCCTCCAAAAAAGCCAAGCCCTCCTGTCAGGGTGAGCGGTCTTGGGTCGCTATCTTCTATTTTTATCATTTTTTTTGCAATTGAAACAGCACTGGGAAAACATGAATAAAGATCAAAACAGTCTATATCTTTCAAAGAGATGCAGGATCTTGTTAAAGCTTTTTTGACAGCTGATTTTAAAGGCAGGCTTGATGTAAAATCTGATTTTTCAATCATAAACCTCTGCCTGTCTTCTGCATAGCCTCCTCCAAGGAAATATACACTCTGCCCCTTTTTTGACGAATACTGTTTTGCTTTTTCCTCTGACATCAGTATTACAGCCGCACCCTGATCAACCATAACAAATGAATTCATGTACTTGGTGTATGGAAAGGCAACAGGTCTGTTATTCTTGCTGAGTGTGATGATTTCCTCCGGGGTCTTTATGGTTCTTGACCAGGCATGGGGATTTGCTGCTGCAACCTGGCTGAATTCAGACCACATTGTTCCAACTTTCATCATATAGGTTTGGAAATCAAGGCCGGATTCTGCCCACAAAGCAGTCTCAAAAAGAGGGAATCCCTGCATTGGGTGTTTAATTCCATGTGCATTTTCCAAAGATGTTGAGCCTTTAAGATCA
>JBDLIV010000336.1:0-2852 GCA_039714675.1 Thermodesulfobacteriota bacterium | reverse complement strand
ATTTGGACCAGCTCAAGGATATCTTCGGGTCTCTCTTTTAAGGGCGGAATTACAAGGGTAAAAGTATTGAGTCTATGAAAAAGATCCAGCCTGAACTTTTTGTTCAATGTCATTTTTTCAAGATCCCGGTTGGTTGCAGCAATTATTGAACACTCTATTTTTTTTGGGGTAATGCCGCCGATGGGCATTATTTCATGATCATCAAGATATTTTAAAAGCTTGGCCTGAACTTTGGCAGACATCTCTGCTATTTCATCAAGAAAAAGGGTTCCCCCGTTTGCCAGCTCAAACAATCCTGTCTTTCCATGTTCACTGGCACCGGTAAAAGCTCCTTTTTCATAGCCAAACAATTCTGCTTCAAGCAGATTTTCCGGTAATGCTGCACAATTGATCTGGATAAAAGGTTTTTTTTGCCTGCTGTAGTGTTGATGAATAAATTTTGCCAGCAATCCTTTGCCTGTTCCTGACTCTCCCTGGATAAGAATATTGGATGCTTTAATCACAGCAAGTTTCAAGGCAAGACGAAGAGTCTGCTTCATGGAGTTGCTCTGGGCTACAATATTATTCTCCTTTAACTCTAACAAGTTCAACTGGGTGAGTTCATTTTTTATGCTTTCTGACTCCTGCCTTGCCAGCAATAACTCTTTTTTCATACTTTCAATCAAGGAGATATCCCGCTCATTAATAACAATAAAACAGATATTATTATTATCATCAAAAACAGGTGTGCCTGTTACAAGAAGGGTATATTCTGAGCTGGGAGATTTTTGAATAACGCTTACCTGACGTTTTGAGTCTATTACCTCCTTTGTGGCAGATCTGTCTATGTGCCCTTCTTTGACAAGGGATATCACATCTTTACCCACAAGGTCAGAGGCTTTTACTCCGTTGAGCTTTTCTGCAGCCGAGTTCAATTTCAGAATCACCCCCTGGTGATCACAGATCATTAATCCATCAGCTGACTGGTCAAAAATCGCCTGGAGATGTGTCATGCCTGTTGAAGATATTTTATCGTTCATGGACAATATCTCCATTAAAAACAGTTAAATCTACTTTTGTATCTGCAATTTTTCCAGAATCAATTTTATAAATATCCTGATCAAGCACAATCAAGTCTGCAAATTTGCCTTTTATAATAGAACCAAGGCTGTCTCCCATTCCCGTTGCCATGGCAGGTGTAATGGTATATCCTTTAACTGCCTGAGCAACATCAAGCGCCTGCTCCATATACCAACCCCCCTTAGGGGTATGATTCATCCTCTGTCTTGTAACAGCAGAATAGATTCCGGCAAAGGGATTGGGATCTGCCACAGGTGCATCAGAACTGAGCATCAGGGGAATATCTGTATTTAAAATATTTTTCAGATTATAGGCATATTTGCCTCTGGGGCCGGCACAGGCATCAATCATGGAAATATCAATGCTTAAATTATTGGGCTGACATGATACAGTAATATTTTTCAATGTTGAAAGCTTTTCAAGATCTTCCGGCAATATCATCTGAAGATGCTCAATGCGATGGGGAATCCTGCACTGGCTTTTATCTTTGCTTTCAACTCTTTTGAACATCTCAATTATCTCTTTGCCGGCCCTGTCACCTACTGCATGCACCATTACACTCAATCCTGCCTGATCAGCTTTTTTTGCTGCTTTTTCAATATCTTTTACAGCAGTTAATGCCATGCCGTATTCAGCATCAAGATACTTCTCAGTTACCCAGGCAGTCCTTGCTCCCATACCTCCATCGGAAAAAAACTTTAAAAACCCGATTTTTAAAATCTCATCTCCAAATCCTGTACAGAGTCCAAGATCAACAGCCTGTGCTGTCATTTCGCCTGGTAAGGCCACATGACAACGAATATTAAGTCTGTTATCAGCTCTTAAATCCTGCCACGCCTTTAAAGCATCTGCTCCATCAAGCCCTCCCATGAGTCTTATATCATGAATTGATGTAAGTCCCAGACTGTGTGCATCCTTTATTGCTTTCTCCATGTTATCAAGTACAGCTTTTTTTGAAAGTCCAGGCAGAACATCTCTTATTAAATTTGAAGCAAGCTCTCTTAACACACCCGTTGGGTTACCCGAGGTATCCTTTGCAATTTTACCTTCCTCAGGATCATGGCTTGAAGAGTCAATGCCTGCAAGTTCCAAAGCCATGGAGTTTGCCACACACAGATGAAGATCACTTCTCCAGATACATACAGGATTATCATGAGCTGCCCTGTCAAGATCGGCTCTCTCAGGCATCCTATTTTCCGGCCAGTCTGATTCATTGAATCCCTGCCCCAATACCCACTTTCCCCTGCCAAGCTCCAAAGCTTTTTTAGCAATGGTCTCCTCCATCTCCTTAAAAGATAGAGTGCGTGAAAAATCAATATTGTCATAGTTTAATGCCCACTCATAAAAATGGAAATGGGTATCAATAAATCCGGGCAGCACAAGTTTTTGTTCAAGGTCAATTATGCTTGTATTTTTTGATGCAAGGGATAAAATTTTCTTATCAGAACCAATATCCAGGATTCTATTACCTGATATGGCAACTGCACTGGCCTTTAAAACCAGATCATCCTGGGTTTGAATATTACCATTGTGCAAAATAAGATCAGCGGATTTCATTACATTATAAATCCTTTTTGAAAGGGATCTTTCTTATCAACAATGAAATGATGAACACCTGTTAAATATGCCATTCCCTTAATCTGGACAACAAAACCATCTATGGATCCAATTTTCTCTTTTTTTACAAGTTTTGCTGTAAATGATGTACCAAGGGGGCTGTAATTGGTATACTCCTGGCCCATTTTAATTTTCCCGTAATGGTGAAGCAGGGTAAGTTTTGCTGATGTTCCTGT
>JBDLIV010000335.1:0-2860 GCA_039714675.1 Thermodesulfobacteriota bacterium | reverse complement strand
ATAAAAATTAAAATTTTTGCCAAGTTTTTTTTCAACATGATTTTTCCTCCTAAAAGTTAATTATAAATAAGTTAACATATTTTATAACTTGTTTTGAATCCCTTGATTTTATAACAAATTAATATGTTAAAGTCATTCCGCCGTCAAATAAAAGGTCTCCGCCAATCAGGTATTTTGAAAAACGTGAAAATCCGTATATGAACACATTGGCCACCTCAACAGGAGACATCATCTCTTTTATTCTGGATTTTCCCATCATTACATCTGATACAACCTGTTCTTGTGTGATGTTACGCTGTTTTGCCTGAGAGGGAATCTGATTCAATGCAAGAGGTGTCTTGACAAAGCCGCTGCTGACTGTAAAAGATCGTATCTTTCCTTCTCCCTCTGCTGAAATGGATTGACTGAGTGCGCGCAGGCCAAATTTTGTTATATTATAAACAGGTTTGTTTTTTGTGCAGATATGGGCATGAACAGAAGCCATGTTCCCGATAACTCCATACCATTGATCACCTTTTTTCATATATGGGATAACAAGCTGGGAGAGGTAAAAAGGTGCCCTGAGCATAAGTCTTTGCATTAAATCATATTTTTCCATGGGAAAATTCTCTATAGGATCTATATGCTGGATACCGGCAATATTGGCAAGATATCTAATATTTCCCAGAGATGCTGCTTTTTTAACAGCGTTTTCAATATCACCATCTTTAGTCAGGTCAGTTTGGATAAACTCCATTTTGCCGCCCATTTCATCAACCAGTTTTCTGGTTTTTTCTCCTTCCTGGGCATTGATATCCAGGCCGACCGGCATCAACCCGTTGGCTGCAGCTGTGATAGCCACTGCCCTGCCTATGCCTGTACCTGCACCGCTAATGATGCAGATATTTTCCAAGGAAAAATTCTCGTCAGAGAGTACTAAAATATCATCTGCATTGATTTTCGGTTCATTGATATCCATTTGCCACTCCTGTATTGGTATTCTTAAAATTGGTATTGCCAATACATAAATGAATTGTTTAAAGTTTGTCAAGAAAAAAATTTTTTTCTTGTTGATTTTTTTTAAATTATCTGTTAACCCTTTTAAATAAAGGCGTTTACAAGATATTAAAAAAGTTAAAAAGAATTTAAATAAATTAAACAATATCAAGGTTTTGAAATGTCAGCCAAAATAATATTGTTTTTTTGACATTGGTAATACCAATTCTGGAGGGGATGTGATCTCAAAATCATTATACAGCGAATTTCAAAATATTGTTGGGAAAAACCATGTTTTAACCGAGCCTGAGGATCTTGTTACCTATTCATACGATGCAGCACCCCTTGAACCTGTTTCGCCTGCAGCGATTTTAATGCCTGCAAGCTCAGAAGAACTTGGGAAAATTATTGCGCTTTGCCATGAAAACAAACTTTCCATCACTGTACGGGGGGCAGGAACCAATCTTAGCGGAGGAACCATACCAAAGGCCTCCGGCGTGGTTATTCTTACTGGGCGTTTAAATAAAATTATTGAAATCAATGAAGCTGATATGTATGCCATTGTTCAGCCAGGTGTTGTAACTGCAAAACTGGCCACCCAGGTAGAAGCCAAAGAATTATTTTATCCTCCTGATCCGGGCAGCCAGGCTGTCTCCACTTTAGCCGGTAATGTCATGGAGAATGCCGGGGGGTTAAGAGGGCTGAAATATGGTGTCACAAAAGATTATGTAATGGGATTAAACTTTTTTGATGCCATGGGAAACCATATAAAAACCGGCTCCAAAACCGTAAAATGTGCGACAGGATACAATATTACCGGCCTGATGGTTGGTTCTGAAGGGACCCTTGGCATACTGGATGAAATTATATTAAAACTTATTCCCTATCCTGAACACCGTAAAGCAATGATTGCTGTATTTCAAACAATAGAAGAAGCATCTGAAACAGTTGCCGATATCATTGCCAGCAAAATCATCCCTGCCACACTTGAAATAATGGATAACTTTACTATCCGGGCAGTTGAAGACTTCAGCCATGCAGGCCTGCCCAGGGATGCTGCAGCTCTTTTGCTCATTGAACTTGACGGTTACCCCGGTCAGGTGGAAGAAGATGGTTCCAGGACAGTGAAAATTTGTGAAAAACATGGTGCCAGCCAAATAAAAACCGCTGAAAATGATGCTGAAAGGGAAAAAATCTGGTCAGCCAGGCGAAGTGCATTATCTGCACTTGCAACAATAAAACCAACCCTAGTTCTTGAAGATGCCACCGTGCCCAGAAGTAAAATTCCAGACATGGTCAAAGGTTTGTCTAAAATCGCCAGTAAACATGAATTAACCATTGGTACATTTGGCCATGCAGGTGATGGAAATCTCCATCCTACCATATTAACCGACAAGAGAGACAAGAAAGAGTGGAAAAAGGTTGAAACGGCAATAGAGGATATCTTTGACATAGCACTTGCACTTGGAGGAACACTGTCGGGAGAACACGGCACTGGAATTGCCAAATCTGCATTTTTAGAAAAAGAAATCGGCCGGGCATCAGTTGACTTTTCAAAACGGCTTAGAGCTGCTTTAGATCCTGATAATATCTTAAACCCGGGTAAAATATTAGGGGAATAGCATGCCAGACTTGAAACCAGATCTGAAAGAACTTTCAATCCAATTGCGAAAGCTTGAAGAACAGCTTGTCACATGTATGAAATGCGGCATGTGTCAATCAGTCTGCCCGCTTTTTGAACAAACACATAAAGAAGCAGATGTTGCCAGGGGAAAACTTGTTCTTTTGGAATCTCTCATGAATGATATTTTTGACAATCCCCATGGTGTTAACAAGCGCCTGAACAAATGTCTTTTGTGCGGATCATGTGCAGCAAATTGCCCAA
>JBDLIV010000334.1:0-2861 GCA_039714675.1 Thermodesulfobacteriota bacterium | reverse complement strand
AGACCCTTGCCTGTGATCATCATGTCCGGTACAACTCCAAATGTCTGGGATGCCCACATATTTCCGGTTCTTCCAAGACCTGTCTGTACTTCATCTGCTATAAAAAGAGCTCCGTAGTTGGTGCAAAGCTCTTTTAAAGCAGGATAAAATTTCTGGGATGGCATGGGGAACCCAATGGTGGCAGGGATCATTTCGCACAGAACAGCTGCAACATCATTGTTCTGCAAAACTTTTTCCATGGCATCCAGGACATTAAAGGGAACCTGGATGAATTCATCTTCTGGTCTGTCTGACAGGAAATAGGACGCGTGTTCTGTCATGCCTGCACGCAGAGAAAGACCGCCATGTCCATGATAGGCCCCCTGGAATGATACAATTTTCCTGCGTCCGGTGGCTTTCCTGGCAGAGCGCAGGGTTACTTCAACAGCCTCGGAACCAGATGTGGTAAAAACACAATATTTCATGTTATTGTCTGGCATGGTTGCAAGCAATTTTTCAGCAAGACGGGTACGGGCTGTGCTGACAAAATGGTGGTTACCCATATCAAAATGGTCCAGTCCCTCCTTTAAGGCTGCAATAAGTTCCGGGTGCCTGTGTCCCAGGTTGTATGTTCCCCCGTTGATGTGGACGTCAAACAATTTATTGCCGTCCATGTCCCAGAAGTAGTTTCCTTCCCTTTTTGCCATAACAGAAAGGATTCCAAGCATTTTGAAAGTTTCGATCCGGTTGGGGCAGATATGGCGGGCGGCAAGTTCAACCAGTTCTTCCTTGGTTTGCTTTTCATCAATTAATTCCGACAGCATTTTGATCTCCTGTTTAAGTTATATGATTTTTTTTGAAGGTTTATACAATTTTAAGGTATTCGGTTTCAAACCATTTGGGCAGCAGTACAGCATGTATCCTGCATGCTTATCTTTTTATTTTTCCCGGTAAAATATATTCATAACGCTTGCGCCTGACCGTGGAGGTAAACCAGCGGTCAAACCTGCGCAACCTTAGGAACAGCGCCCAAAGGGACTTGTCTTCCCGGTAATAGCTTTTTACATCTTTTATAGTAATCGGATCTGTTCCTGCCGGCAGTTGCGGGTTGATCAGATTAATATAAGGTTCAATCAGAGATGGTTTTTGTTCTTTATATAAATTGGCAACAAGGTCAATCATATTTTTTCTTGGTTCATAGTAACGGTCCATGACCTCATTGGCTGTCTTTTCAGTGATGAGCCACCGAAGCAAGGCGGGAACCGTTTTAAGGACAATCTGCTTATCCATTTGATGGATACCCTGTTTGCGGAGAAAAGGGGTGCTTGTATCAATATACACAATTGTGTCTTTGTCGTCATCAAGATGTACCCAGTTGGAAAGCTGCCCATCAACAGCGATTTCAAGGTTCGGACCGTTTTTTTCACAAAATTCCCACAGACGTTGGGAAGTTTCCAGTATTAATTGCATAAGCCGTTCATTGGCTTTTATGTCCTGGGTGTGAATCAGTTTGTGTCCAAAGCGTTCCGGCGGGAGCATCTGCTGTGCAATATACAGGATTACAGGACGGTCCGGCATTTTCACAATGGATGTTTGCGTATCAGGAACATATACCCCGGCCTTGTCCAGTAATTCGCAGTATTCCAGGAAAATACCTTGATAGCTTTTTGCCTGTATACTGTCTGAGAACAGCGGCATACGTTTATAAGCAATGTCGTCATCATTGCCTATTCTGAAAATAGTAGATATCTCCCCGCATCCGACAATATTTGCCTTGATTTTTGAATCTTCCGGTTTCAGCGGATTCAATCCGGCTTCAAATTCTTGAATAAGTTGATGATTTAATTGCATGTCCTCTCCCAGTTTATTTGTATTTATCATTTATGATTCATGCCATACAAGATCCTTGGGCTTTATGCCTGATACGGCTTTCACTTGAATTTTAAGGATAAATAAATGCTTGTTCATATGTTTTCTGATTATATTTATATTCAAATTCCAGCGGGCGTTCAAGTCCTAAATGAGAATGCCGCTTTTTATCCATTGACCATCATATAACCTTTCTGGAAAACAGATTCAGAATTATGAATAATAAGAGCCATCCTGATTTGGATCTAATATTTGTGAGATATGATACTAATACCTGATCTGACATTGCCGGGTTAAAATTTTTTTTGCACAAGATCAGGTGATACTTTTCCTTTATGTTTTTTTAAGATTATATATACGAGTAAAAATATGTCTACTGTGACCAAGAAAGATCAGTTTAATTTATAACTTGTAATTATCACAATTATCCTTAACATTTAAGCTGGAAATAGAATTCTGATATGAATTAAACATGGTGGTACAATATATGGAAAATCGATCCAACCCTCATCATCTGGTTCTTGGAGAACTCAATGATTTTTTGACTGGTTCTGTTTTGACAGATACTCTTGATGAAAGATATCTACAAAAAATAGCAAAACACCTTGTCATTAATGGAGGTTTTAAAAAAACGGATATTTTAAGTAATATAGGTTTTGAGGTTGAAGCAGGAGATAGAAAGGCTGCCATGAAAATTGATTTTTTGATAAAGTTTCAGGAAAAAATTGTTGTACTCATTAAATATGCACCTGGCTCGCTTGTTACAAGACGCCTTTCTACACTTGGATTATCAAGGATAATCAAACCTTACCAGATACCAATTGCCATTATTACCAATGGGGAAGATGCTGAAATTATAGATGGAAATACAGGGAAAGTAATTTCATCCGGACTTGAAAATTTACCTGATAAAGAAAGTTTAAAAAATCAGATGGCATCTTTTTTATTTAAGCCCATTAAAAGAAAAATGTTTGATCAGGCATCAAGAATTGTATATGCATGTGAAGTCGATG
>JBDLIV010000333.1:0-2862 GCA_039714675.1 Thermodesulfobacteriota bacterium | reverse complement strand
TATTCAAAGGTTTCACTCTCATGGTTTGATTAAAAAAAGTAAGAGCCTATCCTGTTGTAATTCAATGATATATCCCGTCAGTTTAACTATGCGTAATTCTGGCGTTTGTGTATTTCAATATACTCTTTAACCTGATCTGCCGGCTGGAAAACACCAAAATGGCCTTCACATAGGATATCAGCTTTTAAATCCAGAAGTTTTTGCATTGACACCTGGTAATCTTGAAGATCGGATAAAAAGCTTTTATTAAAAGGGCCATGCAGATCCTGACCAAACAGTAGTTTTTTACCTTCAACCTCAACAAGAATTGATATTGACCCGGGAGTATGACCTGGCGTATGGATGCATTGGAAATCATAACTGCCAATTTTAAGAAGTGTGTCTGAATTAAATTTTTGATACAATTTAACAGGTTCATATTTTGCTCCATACCAGGATGCTGCTGTCCTGCCGTCATGATCCGCTTCTTCAATGGGGCGTGCATCCAATTCATGGGCATAAAATCTAATGTCCGGCAATTCCCGGCTGAGTTCTGCACAAACGCCAATATGGTCAATATGGCAATGAGTCAGTATGCAATGCCTTATATTTTCAAACCTCATTCCATGGGACTCAATCTGCCTGATCATATCCAGACTCATGCCAGCATCAATCAAAACCGCTCCCTGATCACTTTGCGTATCCACAATATAAACAGAGCAGCCATTGTCGCCCACATGATAAATATTTTTAATAATTTCCTTCATTGGAATCGAATATTAAATTTATGCTTTACCCTCAAGAGGTCAATCTGGAATATCAGTTAAGTTTTGATTGCATGAGCTAGTCATTATAGTGTGCCTGACTTTAAATTATTTGGAGATTAAATCTTCTCCTTTTTTCCTGCAAAACTATTCCATATCATTCCCATGAGTCCCATTCCGGTTTTATACTCTTTTCCGTTTAAAAACAGATTTTCCACCTTTAGGGAACGAAGCTCCTTAGGGTCAAGTTTTAAAGGATCCTGGTTTAAAATTACCATATCTGCAATCTTCCCCACTTCCAAACTCCCCCGCTCTTTTTCATCAAAGGAGGTCCAGGCCACTTCGTATGTATACATTTTTAAAGCATCTATAATTGAAATGGATTGATCTGGATCATAAGGATGGTTGCAGGCTCCATAGATTCCCTCAATGGGATCAGGATGGGTTACGGGTGCATCAGACCCGCCGCTGAGATGTATACCGGCATCCAGAATAGATTGCAAAGGAGAGCTTTCTTTGACACGGGAACCAAGGATTTCATTTAAATATTCCACAGGTTCCAAAGGACTGACAAGAAATCCTGGTTGAAGTGTTATTCCGATTCCTAATTTGGCAATCTTTTTTAAATCATCGGGAAGAACCAGACAGGCATGAATAATCGTATGCCGATGATCTTCCCGGGGATAGTCCAGCAGTGCTGCTTCAATTGCTTTTACTGCCCGGGAAACAGCTGCATCCCCAATGGCATGCATTTCAATCTGCAAACCGGCACGATTAGCCTTTCTAGTAAATTCAAACACCTCTTCCTCTTTTTGGAAAAGAATACCACTGTTATCCTGGTCATTAGAGTATGGTTCATGTAATGCAGCGTCACATGCACCAAAGCAACCATCAAGAGCTGTTGCAAAACATCCGCCAATACGAGGCAGTTTGCGTTTCAGCGCTTTTTTAACGTCCATGGTTTGAAAAAAAAGTCGTGTTTGAAATCGATTTTTCTTTGCACGGGCCTTAGCAATCAAGCCCACCAGTGTAATATCAAGATCTTTGGGAAACCCGATCCCCTCTGTTGCGTGAATTAATCCAATTCCTTTTTCTGCTAACAGGTCAAAGCTTTTAACTATACTTTTTACAAGATCAAGCGGAGGGACCAGTGAAGCTGCATAATCAGTCCCTGCAAAGTATGCTTCCTGAAACAAATGGCCTTTATCCCCTTTAAAACCTCTCAAATTTTTAATACTGTCAGGGAACTTTTCCATCATTTTTGTATTAAAAACTGCTGAGTGTCCATCGTAGCAGATAATTATCAAAGGTATATCAGGACACGCCTTATCCAGTTCTTTTCTTACAATCAATCGTTTTTCCTTAACACTATGCTTAGAGACTCCAAATGCGATAATCGCTTTTATTTTTCCTTTCCTGGTTATCTTTTTTTGAATAATCTCCTGGATTTCTCCAATATCTCTTGCTTCCCTCACATCAAAATAAGAGACAGCAATCAGCGCCCAGTTTGAGAAATGCATGTGTCCATCCCCAAAAGAAGGCAGCAAAGCACGATTCCCTAATTCCACTAAGGAGTCTTTTTGGGAGTATTCTATTGGTAGAGAATCTCCAAGATAGACAATACGTCCTCTGTCTTCAACAAGATAATTATAAATATCGTTGTCTTTATTCAAAGAGAGTATTTTCCCATGGTAAATGCGCATAACAATAATTACTCCTTTCTATTTGAATTAAGCCACTCCTAATAAACAGTGTAAAGTTGATCCGGATAATCCGAGATAATCCTATTCACGCCATTATTGAGGAGAGTCACTATTTTCTTCTTTTCATTCACTGTCCATGGGATAACATGGATATTTTTTTCATGACAGGTGTGAATAAAAAACCGGTTAGCATAAAGATGATAAGGTGAAATAATGTCAGCCCCGGTTTTTTCTGTTTTTTCAATTATTTCAGTACTAATGCTGTTTAAGCCCATCATCATCAAAAAGCCCTGAACATAACTTGGTTGAAACAGTGCAGAGGTTTTTAGTGCTGGATTCATTTCAAATCAAATATAATACTCCAGATATAATTTTCATTTCACAGCTCGTTGCTGTTTGTAGTCATAATCTTTATT
>JBDLIV010000332.1:0-2864 GCA_039714675.1 Thermodesulfobacteriota bacterium | reverse complement strand
GAATGAAACATTTCATAGAAATCTCCCATGCGGTAAAACAAGATTGCATCTTTATATGATTCCTTGATGGAGAGATACTGCTCCATCATGGGAGTATTCTTTTTTTTGCTCATGTGCTATTTTTGTTTATGAAGATCAGTCAGGAGTATTGACTTTCTCACTCCCTTTTTCAGTCTCTTGAACCTTCTCTTCTAAATCTTTTTTCATATAGGGATTCTGCTTAGCTACTTCCAGCTCAGCTTTTAAAGTGCTTAGCTGCTCTTTCAAGGATGCGATGGTAGCATCTTTAGTTTTAAATGCGTTTTTAAACTTAAAACTTAACATCATCCATTTGAAGCCGGCAAGAATAAAACCCAGGAAAAAGCAAATTGCAAAAAAGGCAATATTTTGAAGTTGTGGTATTGTCCAGTTCCAGGAGGCAATTTTAAGATCAAATTTCAGGGCAGTTCCTGCCATAAAATAATCTGAATTCTGATAAATTAAAATTCCAAGTACTATCAGGATAATCAGCCATAAAAAGTATTTAATTTTTTTCATCTGTTTACTCCAATTCCAAGGTTTGTAATATACATATTTTGAATTGAAAGGATCATAGATTATATTTCTTTTTTTTTCAATTGTTTTGTTATCAGGCAGAATATTTGCTGTAAAAGATTATCCATACCTATCCAACCCGTTCCGGCGTGTTTACCTTGCGGCCGCTGAGTTGGAACTTGCAACAGGTTCTATGATTACCTCCACTGACCGCCAAAAACTCCCTTCGGTCAAACAGTTTGGCGGCTTAACCGTTCCGCTAATCAAAAACCTGTAAGCAAAACCCAAATGCGCCGCAAGGCAAACACACCTCCACTGGAAGCGCTATCAGAATTTTACAACCCTTGAAACAAAAATTTGTTGAAGTATGTAGCACCCTGTAGCAGATTCAGACAGAAATGTTATTCTCCAGTTAAACCAGATCAAAAATTTCACACCACAAGATTCTGTGTTTCACTCAAATCATTGCAAGTTATGAATAAGTTTGGTATCTTTGAAAATCCAATTTTTGAATAGTTCCAACAGGGATAATAAACCTTGAGTCAAAAAGATTGGAAAACTCAATTTTTTATATGCTTAATGCGAACACCTGACCTATTACTGTGCCTTTGACCCATATAGTGTAACCAAAATTTAGAACGTATGGAAAAAAATATAAAAGCAGAACCAAATAAAGAATCCTGCTTTGTTGTTAAAATCATGTTAAATTATTACTGAACCTGTTTTTAATCCTTACAAATTTATTACAGTGATGACAGGCAATAGCAAGACTTAAAACTATACCTTTGAAAATTATTTTGCCACAGTCAGGGCAGTATGTCTTTAATTCTTTATAATCTATATTTTCAGGTTCAGTTTCCATATTGTGTCCTGCCAACTCCTGCAAGTCCGAGAAGACCAAAGCCGAAAAGAAGCATTGTTATAGGTTCAGGGACTGTGTTAAATATTAATACAGCTGACATTGTTCCATATTCTGTCATCCCAACACCACTATCTCCTACAGTTGGAGAGTTGACGAGTCTTTCTGTGTCAGTACCATCACTTGTTATAGAATTCATTTGATGCCAATCCAGGTTAAAGACCTCTGTATCATCATCACTGTCGGACACTTGAAAGAGGCTGCCATAATAAACATCGCCAATATAGACTCCAACTGACTCATCCTCAAGACCAAATTCTCCATCGTGGTGGTGAACGAACAACATGCCTCTGTTATACGCTGTAGGGGTCTGCAATGTCTCAAATGTGAAATCATACTGTAAATCCGGTACATTCATATCTACAACATCATCTGATCCATAAGATAAAGCGGTAGCCATTGCATAACCTGTTACGCCAAAAACAATGGCTCCCGTTGCCAAACATGTTACTAATTTCTTAATCATATAGTTCACCGTTATCATTTTTCCCATTATTATCATGTTTTACAACCGATCCATTGTCACTCGAAAAAACAATCAAAGTATTTTCAAACAATCCCTTTTTCTCCAAAAAAGAGATAAATTCGCCAACACACCAAGTTGCCTTTAAAATTACCTCACCACAGGCCCTTTTGGCTCTTTCTGTATTCATTGTAAAAAATAAAAAGACAAGATTTGTACCAGAAAAACAATAGTGCTATATCTAACTAAATATCAGTAGTTACGGTATAAATAGGAATTTCTTTACATAGTATTGTAACTTTTTCTGCTTAATAGCAATGCATAACAAATTGCTTTTCAAAAACATACCGATTACCAAGAAGATTAACATTTTTCAGAATGCTACTTTTTGCGTATAGTATGCTATTGCTGAATATTAGTTATTGCACAAACCATACCAAAATAGTATTAATTGCTATATTATTACTCATTGCTGGCCTTGCCGGAGAAATAGCTAATCAATCAAAACACACCATGGGAAAAAAATGTAATAAAAATAAGAAAACAATGTAATAATTGTGGGTAAACTTTTTCTTACTCTTATGAAGAGTATTGATTTCTTGCCAAATTTTTAGATAACAATTCAATTATATAACTAAAAGCAAAAGTAAATATTCAAATTCCCATTCAACTGATTGGAGATTAAAAACATTCATCAAATTTAATGGATTGTCATTAAATTTCGACCAGATAAAAAGTTATGACTACTTCCATGAGAAGGCTTAATGTCAAGAGTTAATTCGTTCACGAATTATCCATTTGTTCCATCCAACAAGTCTCGACCATCATGCTTCCATCCGCACTCTTTTACGGAGCTGCCATTTGCTCCGGTGCATATTAATATCCATGGGCAGCAGCTGCATCTGTTTGCAGTATCTTTTGACAAAAATTTGGTGACGTATATTTTTG
>JBDLIV010000331.1:0-2865 GCA_039714675.1 Thermodesulfobacteriota bacterium | reverse complement strand
AATGACTTAATAATAAAAAAATAGTATGTCTGATTAAAAATTATTGATATAAAACAGGCTTGAGACCAGTATATTATAGAAGGCAAAAAGGATAAGGATAATGATTAAAGAGGCATATATTAATAAAATTTCAAATGAACTCAGTTTAATTACTCTTTTCCCTCCAATTCCGGGTTTTAATGATTTTATCACTACCTGGGTATATCAAAAAGAGAAGACATTTATTGTGGATGTTGGTCCTGCAGTCACTGCTCAATCCCTGGTTAAAGCTCTTAAACATCTTGGCATCCGGAAATTGGATTATATTTTACTGACCCATATACATATCGACCATGCAGGCGGGCTTTGTGAAGTAGCCAAACAGTTTCCCGACGCATTGATTGTCTGCCATGATGGCGGCATAGAACATCTTGTAGAGCCTGCCCGGTTATGGGAAGGATCTGTTAAAACATTAGGCAATACAGGTAGAGCCTATGGTGAAATCAAATCGGTTTCTCAAAATCGATTTCTGGGTACAAAACAATTTTTTTCTGAAACAATCAATGCTGTTCTCACGCCTGGTCATGCAGCGTATCATGTAAGTTATCAAACTGAACAATATCTTTTTGCAGGCGAGGCAGGCGGCGTATGTTTATCTTTTGATTCAGGAATTGATTCAAAAAAAGAGTATATGCGCCCGGCCACTCCTCCCAGATTTTTCATGGATGTTTATCTGAAAAGCCTGGAAAAACTGATTGCTCTGAATCCAAAAACAATCTGCTATGGCCATTTTGGTTATAAAACAGATGCGGTAAAAAGGTTAAAGCAACATAAAAAACAGTTATTCTTTTGGGAAAAGATTATTCAACAGGAGATAAAAAAAGCCAAAAATGAGAATGTTGTAGAAGATTGCATTCAAAGCCTTTTTAAACATGATCCGCTGATGGCAATGTTTTCCGAGATGACACATAATATGCAAAAACGTGAATATGAATTTTTGAAAAACAGTGTAAAAGGATTCCTTGGATACTTAGAAACCACTGCTGATAACTCAACAGGATAATACAACTCCTTTGCTATTAAGCATAGAGGAAGTTATACTATTTTCACCAAAATTGTTTTAGGAAACAAATTAAATCCAATCTATTTATATTGAGGCTGTTAATGAAAGGAGACCCATATAAAAATTCAACAAAATTTTACGATACATTTATTGGGCCGGCTACTATTGCATTAAGAAAGATTGTGTTAAAAATGATTCTGCCAAAAAGAGGTATGCGGATTCTTGAAGTCGGATGTGGCACAGGCTTAAATTTAAAACTTTATCAAGAGGCAGGATGTGAAATTTATGGAATTGATTTGTCCCCCTCAATGGTGAACGCTGCAAGCAAAAAACTTGGTGAACAGGCTGACATAAGAGTGGGAGATGCCTCAAAGATGCCTTATCCGAACAATTATTTTGATCTGGTGCTTGCCATGTTTACTTTACATGAAATGCCTGATTCAATGAGGTTGCCAGTAATACATGAAATGGCCAGGGTAATAAAAACAGATGGACATTTATTGCTTGTTGATTTTCATCCCGGCCCTATTCTCTTTCCAACAGGCTGGTTGTATAAAGCTATAATTTTCTTTATTGAAATGTCTGCCGGACAGGAGCATTTCAAAAATTACAGGGATTTTATTGCAAACAAAGGCCTGCCACCATTAATAAAAACAAATAATCTATATGTTGAGAAAAAAAAGGTTGTCGGCAGAGGTAATTTAGCTTTATTTTCATTAAGATTGGCAAAGTAATTTTATCTGTTTTTTACAGCCGGACAGGAAATGGCTATTTTACTCTGTATGCCTTATCTATATTTAATTTTTCTTCAAGCTCTGCCAAACGTTTGATTATATGCTTCTCTTTCTTAACAAGGTCCTTGATATAAGGCCTGTTCTGATATTTTCTTTTTTCTCTTCTCTTTTGAAAACTTTTATTATTATCAAGGGCTTGTTTTTCTTTAAGAAGAGCGTTGTATTCTTTTTCAAGGGCTTTCTCTTTTTCAAGAGCATCTTTCTGGTAGGCCTTGTTTGCAGAAGGCAAAGGAGAAGAGCCAGACGATGGCAATTGAGCCGGAGGAATCGAATCATCGTGTTGGATTTCATCGTATTTCAAAGCTTCTGACATTTTATCTGCTGGAATCGTGGAAAAATCATTGGTAAAAGTTACCATGCCATTCTTGTCCACGTACTGATATATTTTTGCTGATACTTCTGCTGGCCATATCAGCGCAATCATAAAAATCATAATCCAGATCTGTTTCATTCCATCTCCTTTAAAAATATTTTAGCATTATTTAATAAATTTTCAATATTTTTTTCAATCTGATTTTTTGGTGTTTATTGACAGCAATTGAATATTAACATATTTATAATGCTGATAGATCATGACCTTTAAAGGAGAAAATCAATAATGTTCATCCTCGGCCTGCAGGGCAGCCCCAGAAAAAAAGGCAACACCCATGATCTTCTTTCCATGTTCATGGAACAAGCTGGGCAATACGGGGCTGTCACTCAAACCATCACACCTCACACAATGGATATCAAACCCTGCAGGGAACTTATTGTGTGCGAAAAAAAAGGGTTCTGCCCCATAAAAGATGATATGGAAAAAAGCATTTACAAACTTGTGAAAAATGCTGATATCATTGTTATTGCTGCGCCCGTGTTTTTCTATAATGTACCTGCTCAGCTCAAGGCGCTTATTGACAGATGCCAGATGTTCTGGGGCAGGAAATATAAACTGAAGCTGGAAGATCCCAATGCAAAAAACCGCCAGGGTGTTTTATTATCCTGCGGCGCATCAGGCGGGAATAAACTGTTTGACGGAATTGAATTGACTGC
>JBDLIV010000330.1:0-2880 GCA_039714675.1 Thermodesulfobacteriota bacterium | reverse complement strand
TTCCCTGATATTGCCTTCATAATGATATTCCATGAGCCTTGCAAGAGCGGTTTTTGAAAATCCGCTTAATGTTTTATTGACCTGACGCTGATAATGATTGAAAAAATGATCTAATAAAAGCCTGATGTCACCCTCCCTCTCTCTTAAAGGAGGCAGGTGAATCCTTGCAACATTCAATCTGAAAAGAAGATCTTTCCTGAAACTGCCTTTTTTTACCATCTCTTCAAGATTTCGATTGGTTGCTGCGATCATTCTTACATTAACATGAAATCCCTTAGTACTGCCAAGAGGAAAAATAATTTTATCATCAAGAAAGGTTAAAAGCTTAACCTGGAGGGCAAGGGGCAGATCACCGATCTCAGTTAAAAATATGGTACCGTTATGTGCCAGTTTAAATCTGCCGGGTTTGCTTCCAATAGCACCTGTAAAAGCACCTTTTTCATGACCGAATATTTCAGATTCAAGAAGGGTTTCCGGCAGGGCACCGCAATTAATTTTAATAAACGGACTTGATTCACGTTCTGAGGTCTGATGTATGGCTTCTGCTACAAGATCTTTTCCAGTCCCTGTTTCACCTGTTATTAAAATTGATGTATCACTTTGAGCCAGAACAGGCAGGGTTTGGAATATTTTTTCCATTTTTGGACTTCTGCCAATGATATTTGCAAAACTATAGGCAGTACTTTGCAGTTTATCAAATTTTTCAGCCATTCTTATGTTCTGGATTGTTTCAATAAACCCTGTAGTATTACCAATTTTATCAAATATTGGGGCAATAGTTATTCTGATTGGCAGTTTCTGCCTGTCCAGATTAATCATATCACTCTTACAGGATACGGATCTATTATGACCGCCCATGGTCAGCACAGGGCAGTTATTAATACATGCTGCGCTTCTAAGGATATTATGGCATTCAACCCCATAAGCTCTGTCAATACGGCATCCTGACATGGCTTCAAAGGCTTTATTCAAATGAACCACCCTGCAATCAGAATCAAGTACAAGGATTCCAAGAGGAATTTCATCAATCAAATGAGTGAAATCCAGAGGACTTTTCAATAAAGAATGAATGAGTGGATTACAAGCTGCAGTCATGATTTGTTTTTCTTATGTCTCAAAGGGCATATAATGTTTTAAAGGACAATCCTTGCAATCTCCCCTGGTGTGAATTTGTTTGTAAATAGATTCCAGGGCTGCACTTGAATTTGGATAGATATTCTCTTTTCCAAGCTTGGCGGTTAAATGGGTCCTTTCCATTACAGCAAGCACTTCTTCTTTTAAACCGCAAAATGATATTCCACGTCCTGAACTTCTTACAGTATTAATGAGTATGGAAACTGCATTTTCACCTGAGGCATCAATATCGTTGATACCTTTAGAAGCGATTAAAATATGCAGTAATTCAGGATTCTCTGCAATATAGCCAAGAACTTTATCTTCAAGATATGTGGCATTGGCAAAGATTAAAGCCCCGTCAAATCTTACAACGGCAATATGCCTGCATTTTTTTAAACCGATTTTATAAGCATCTTTTAAACTGCCGTCCTTTGATTTTGAAAGAAGGGTAACCCTGGGTCGCAGATGTTGATAGATGAAAAGTGCAAAAGTAAGTCCCACACCAACCATGATCCCCTCTTCAAGGTGGGGAGCAAAATAGAGTGTGCCTACAAAGGACGCTACTGAGATAATACCATCAGCTCGCTTGGCTTTCCATGCATGGATAAAACCTGTCGTATTAACAAGACCAATGACCGCCATCATGATGACAGCAGCAAGGACTGCCTGTGGCAGATGATAGAGCAGGGGAGTAAAGAACAGAAGTGTCAAAGCCACCATTAAACTTGTTATAACAGAAGATACACCTGTTACAGCATTTGCCTGGAGGTTGACAGCAGAACGTGAAAATGACCCTGAAACAGCATAACTTTGACCAAAAGCACCAATAATATTGCCAAGTCCCTGTCCAATCAACTCCTGGTTGGGATCAAGTTTCTGCCCTGTTTTTGCAGCCATTGATTTGGCAATTGCAATGGCTTCCATAAATCCAAGCAAAGAGATAATAACTGCAAAGGGAAACAGTTGCAGAAAAGCTGAAAAATAGTTTGTATTATCAGGACATCTTGGGATGCCTATTTTAAGTCCCTTGGGAATTTCACCTATGACAGCACCACCGCCAATCATTTTAATGTTCTTTAAATCCAGGGGTTTATTGCTTATTTTAATTCGCCATCTATGACCATCAGTTTTTAAATTTTGGGGCAGGGTTTCCTGTGTATAGAAAAAAGGATTCTCTTTTATATTTTCAGCACTTAAAAAAGGAACAAGTCTCAAATCTTCACGTTTGATACGTGCTGCTCCGTTTGTCCTGTCGATTTTAGCCTGTACAAGGGCAAGCTTGTGTTCAAGTTCCAACTGCCTGTCCGAAATAAAATGATTTGTGCTGTCTTTGCTTGCTTGAATTTCATTGTTTAAAACTGCTCTTTTTTCACTTAAATTTTTTATTTTTTCTATATCTTTGTTAAATTCTGTAATTGTATTTACAATTTCAGGGTTTTTTATATTCTCAATGGGTATAAATTTATCATTATTAAATCCGGTGAACCTGGAAATTAAAATAGTGATGGTGACAGCAACAAGAACATTGGGAATTTTTGGATTTATCCGTTTTAAGATCACCATGATTGCAATGGCAAGAATTCCCATCCCGAGAGTGGGCAGATGAGTATAATGAAAAGCTGATTTTAAGACATCAATAACAGTGTTATAGTGGTGGGACTCTTTGTCAACATAAACACCAAATAGTTTTGAAAGCTGTGAAGATGCTATAACAATCGCAGCAGCATTTGAAAAACCGTTTACTACAGGATGGGAAAGAAGATT
>JBDLIV010000329.1:0-2894 GCA_039714675.1 Thermodesulfobacteriota bacterium | reverse complement strand
AGAATGGTGGATGTGGGAGATAAGGATAAAACCAAACGCATTGCTGTGGCTGCAGGAAAAATTTCCATGGAACCTGCAACTCTGTCCATGATCATGGATGAAAAGGTAAAAAAGGGCAATGTCCTTGAAACAGCCAGGATTGCAGGGGTTTTGGCAGCAAAGAAAACATCTGATCTGATTCCCATGTGTCATCCTATAAATATCACCCATGCCAGAGTTGATTTTGCCTTTGATACAAAAAATCATGGTATTGATATTGAGGCAGAGGTATCATTGACAGAGAAAACAGGTGTGGAGATGGAGGCGCTTACTGCTGTCTCTGTTGCAGCCTTGACCATATATGATATGTGCAAGTCCTATGACAGGGCAATGAAAATATCTGACATCAGACTTAAATCCAAATCAGGGGGTAAAAGCGGAACATATACTGCTAAATATTAACACCATTTTTACTCCTGAAAATCTGCTGTTCTGTACCATTGGTTTTTGTCTTGGTGTGCTTGTATGTATAATATTTGCAAGATCAAAGAGATCTTCTCTATCCAAAACCATTGATCCTGTTCAAAAAAGCCTTGATAGATATGAACAGCGCCTTGCTGATATGGAAAAAGAGAGGGAGAGGGCTTATGGTTCCATCACGGAAAAACTCCTTGAAATGGGAAGAGGCCAGAATAATCTTAATATTGAAACAGCAAATCTTGTAAAGGCATTAAGGGTACCCCATGTCCGGGGGCGCTGGGGAGAGATAACTTTAAAGAGAGTGGCTGAGCTTTCCGGGATGTCTCAATACTGTGATTTTGAAGAACAGCTTTCATCCGGGAGCGGTAAGGGTTTGGTCCGGCCTGACATGGTTGTTACCCTGCCGGAAAACCGTAAAATTATAATTGATTCAAAGGTGCCTTTAATGGCCTATCTTGATGCCCTTGAAGCTAAGGGAGAGGAGCAGAAAAAAGAGAGGATGAAGCATCACGGACAACAGGTGATGAAGCATATATCAAACTTGTCTTCTAAAAATTATTTTCAGCATATTTCTCCATCTCCTGAATTTGTGGTGCTGTTTATTCCGGGAGAAAATTTTTTCTCTGCTGCTGTCAGCCACTGTCCTGATTTGATAGAGAAGGGGATAGAAAAAGGAGTTATTCTTGCTACGCCCACAACATTGATAGCACTTTTAAAGGCAATTTTATATTCCTGGAAACAAAAAAAGAGTTATGAAAATGCTGAAGAGATCAGAAATCTTGGAGTTGAGCTTTTTGCAAGGCTTTGTACAATGACCGATAATATCAACCGTCTTGGAAAAGATATTGAAAAATGTGTGGCAACCTATAACAGGACAGTGGGTGCAATTCAGACAAGGGTTATGTCCACGGCTAAAAAACTGGATGGTCTCGATGTCTCTTCACAACCTTTAGATGATTTACAGGAAATAGACTATTCAAAAACCTTAATTAGAAAATTTAACAGGCAGTTTGAGGATGATTAAAAAAATATCACTGAATAATATTTGGATCTGTTTTTTTGTGGCACTGGTCTGTTTTTTTACTGGATGCTTTCCAGGTGTAAGAGAAGATATTACAAAATTTAACTCTTTAAAAAAACTTAAGCTTAGGGATTATCCTCTATTTGATGATAAGCTTGATTTGCAGGGTTTAACCACTTCCATTGATAATAGTATTGCATATTTTAAAAGAGTTCCTTTACAAAGAAAATATCAATATGGAAAAGAGATATACAATGCTGCTCACATGATTGCCTCTTTGGAGACATTTAAAGAGTTTTTGCAGGAAAAGCAATCTGTTAAGGCTTTGAATAAATTTATAAAATCAAAGTTTATCGTTTTTGCAGCCGCAGGCAATGAGGATGAGCAAACACTTTTTACAGGGTATTTTGAGCCCACTTATGAAGGCGGTTTAAAAAAGAGTGATGTTTATAAATATCCTGTATATTCTATCCCGAATGATTTAATGGAAATTGATTTATCACTCTTTTCAGGCAAGTATGACGGGCATAAACGTCTTGTTGCAAGGGTTGATGGTAAAAAAAACAGAATTGTCCCCTATTATTCAAGAGCACAAATCAATTTCATGGAGGATTTCAAGGTAAAATCAGAACCTCTGGTGTGGCTTAAAAGCCGTGTGGACAGGTTTTTTCTTGAAATCCAGGGATCTGGCAGGGTTGTACTTGATTCAAAGGAGGAATTAAGACTTCACTATGCGAGAAGCAACGGGAATGCCTATCAATCCATTGGGCGATATCTTATTAGAAAAAATGAGATTTTAAAGGAGGATATGTCCATGCAGGCCATAAGAAAATGGCTTGAGCTCAATCCTGACAGGATGGATGAAGTTCTGCACCACAATGGAAGTTTTGTTTTTTTTCAAACAGAAGATGGCGGCCCTTACGGCTCTCTTGGTGTTGAGGTTACACCTTTTCGTTCCATTGCCACTGATAGACGTTTGTTCCCAAAAGGAGCTCTTTGTTTTATGCAGTCCCGCCTGCCGGATCCGCAAGATGTCAACTCTTCAAAGGAGTGGGAAAAAGCCTCTTTTTTTGTGTTGAACCAGGATACAGGCGGTGCCATTAATGGTCCTGCAAGAGCAGATCTCTTTTGCGGCAATAGTGATTATGCCACTTTTACAGCAGGTCATATGAATCAATATGGTAAACTCTTTTTTCTTGTTTTAAAGTGAGCCCTAAATCCATTCAATATCGTGTGTATCAAATCTGAGAATAACTTTTTTTCCCGGGTGCAGTGCCAGATTTGTGATTTCATCCGGGCTCAATCTGACAACAAAAGAGGTGTCATGAACCGTGACAGTTGCCATAATAAGGCCGGTTTTCTTTTCAAAAAGCATTGAAGCTATCTGGCCGGACAGCTGATTAAGGCTTTCGAT
>JBDLIV010000328.1:0-2897 GCA_039714675.1 Thermodesulfobacteriota bacterium | reverse complement strand
ATTGATGCTCTCTCTGGATATGGTGAAATTTTCTTCAGGAACTCAGCAGCTTCCGGTGTTATCCCTCAGATTTCGGCAATCATGGGACCCACAGCCGGCGGAGCTGTCTATTCTCCTGCAATGACAGATTATGTTTTTATGGTCAAAGAAACAAGTTATATGTTTATTACAGGGCCAAATGTGATCAAGGCTGTAACAGGCGAAGAGATTACCTTTGAAGAACTTGGCGGTGCCATGACCCATAACGAGAAATCAGGTGTGGCACAATTTGCATGTGAGTCTGATGAAGATGCCATTAATCAGATAAAAAAACTTTTATCATACCTTCCTTCCAATAATATGGAGGATCCACCATTTATACCGCCAACAGATGATCCCAACCGGATGGATGAATCCTTGGATTCAATTGTACCGGACAATCCAAACAGAGCTTATGATATCAAGGATGTTATAAAATCCATTGTGGATGATGGTATATTTTTTGAACCCCATGAGTATTTTGCAAAAAATATTGTGATCTGTTTTGCAAGACTTAACGGCCGTTCAATCGGTATTATTGCAAACCAGCCAAATTTTCTTGCAGGATGCCTTGATATTGATGCTTCTGACAAAGCCACAAGGTTTATCAGGTTCTGTGATGCTTTTAATATCCCCATGCTTACCATTGCTGATGTGCCGGGGTATCTGCCCGGAAGCAACCAGGAGTGGGGAGGGATTATCCGTCATGGGGCAAAACTTTTATGGTGTTATTCAGAAGCCACAGTGCCCAAGCTGTTACTGGTTACAAGAAAAGATTATGGCGGTTCCTATCTTGCAATGTGTTCCAAGCACCTTGGTGCGGACATGGCTTTTGCATGGCCAAGTGCTGAGATTGCTGTAATGGGTGCTGCAGGCGCAGCCAATATCATCCATGCAAGGGAAATTAAAAATTCTGATGACCCTGCTGCAAAACGCAAAGAAAAAATTGATGAATATAATGATACATTTTCCAACCCCTATTGTGCAGCAGCAAGGGGATATGTGGATGCAGTGATTAAACCGTCCGAGACAAGGCCAAGACTTATTGATGCTCTTGAAGCAATGGCAACAAAAAGAGAATCAAGACCAGCTAAAAAACATGGGAATATTCCAGTATAAGGAGTGAAAATGGATAAAAAAAAACTTGCAGCAGCCATGTCTGCTGTATTTGCATATATTAAAACTTCAGAGGAGGCTGCGGCTTTTAATGCTGCTCAAGCCCTTGAGCCAGTGAATGAAGTTGAATCTCAACTCCATCAAATTATGCAGCCTAATAATATATGGGGCATTTCAGGACGGCAGACACAGATGCAGGCGAATACAATGATGCAACTTAGAATGTTTAAATAAAATAATATATTCAGGAGAAGATCAATGACAGAACACACCCAGGTTAAAATGACAGACATGAATTATGATAAGGATAGACCAAAAGCTGAAAATCCCCTTAAAATAGAGGATATATCCCTGCGCGACGGCCACCAGTCCCTTTTTGCAACAAGGGGAAGAACCGAAGACATGATACCTGTTGCAGAAAAAATGGATGAAATTGGTTTCTGGGCAGCAGAAGTCTGGGGAGGAGCAACCTTTGATACCATGCACAGATTTCTTGGAGAAGACCCATGGGAAAGACTCAGAACTCTTAAAAGATATTTTAAAAAGACAAAATTTTCAATGCTTTTAAGAGGTCAGAACCTTGTAGGGTATAGAAACTATGCTGATGACGTGGCAAAACTCTTTATCAAAAAAACCGTTGATAACGGTATGGATATTTTCAGAACTTTTGATGCATTAAATGACTATCGCAATTTTGAAACTGTTGTTCCTGTTATAAAAGAGTGCGGTGCCCATTTCCAGGGTTGCATGTGTTATACATTGACTGAACCAAGGCTTGGCGGTGAAGTCTATAACCTTGATTATTATATTCAAAAAGCTAAAGATCTCGAGGATATGGGAGCTGACAGTATATGTATTAAGGATATGGCAGGGTTGCTGGCACCCTATGATGCCTATGAGCTTGTAAAAGCTTTAAAAGAAAATGTCAAACCATTGATTCATCTGCACAGTCATTTTACTTCCGGCATGTCTCCCTTGACTCATTTCAAAGCCATTGAAGCCGGAGTGGATATTATTGATACCTGTATGACTCCATATGCATACAGAACATCCCATGCTGCACTTGAGCCTTTTGTCATGTCACTTCTTGGCACAAGCAGAGATACAGGCTTTGACATTCATGCTCTTGCTGATATTAATGAAATCCTGGAAAAAGAGGTAATGCCCAAGTATAAACATCTCCTTGATACAAGCAAAGTTTCTGTTATTGATATTAATGTTCTGCTCCACCAGACTCCGGGCGGTATGCTGTCCAACCTTGTAAACCAGCTTAAAGAGATGGATGCCCTTGATAAAATCGATGAAGTTTACAAGCAGCTTCCAAAGGTTCGCAAAGAACTTGGTCAGATTCCACTGGTAACTCCAACAAGCCAGATTGTAGGAACCCAGACTGTTAATAATGTTCTCTTTGATACTCCGGATGAACGCTATAAAATGATAACAGCCCAGGTAAAAGACCTTTGCTACGGACTTTATGGTAAAACAAGCGTGCCAATAGATGAAGAAGTACAGAAAAAAGCCCTGAAAAACTATGAAAGAGGGGAAGAACCCATTACCTGCAGACCTGCGGAAGTGCTTGAGCCTGAACTTGAAAATGCAAGAAAAGAGATAGGAAGTCTTGCTGTAGATGATGATGATCTTATTATATATGCTCTTTTTCCTGTTACCGGTAAAAAATACCTTATGCAGAAATATGGTAAGGAGCAGGTACCTGACAGTGTAAAACCCATTACCCTTGAAGATGTTGAAAAACAGGATGAAAT
>JBDLIV010000327.1:0-2912 GCA_039714675.1 Thermodesulfobacteriota bacterium | reverse complement strand
CTTGTTGTTGTTCTAAGCAGTACAGGTTGAGACAACTGTTCTGAAAGTTCAAATGCATATTTAATCATCTCTTTGGCTTCAGGCACTGAAGAGGGTTCAAGCATTGGCAGATTACCGAATTTGGCATAATATCTGTTATCCTGCTCATTCTGGCTTGAAAACATGAAAGGGTCATCAGCAGTCAGAATAACCATGCCGCCTGTTACTCCAACATATGCAAGGGTCATGAGAGGATCTGCTGCAACATTGAGGCCGACATGCTTCATCATGCAGAAAGTACGAAGTCCTGAGTTTGCTGCTGCTGCTGCAACTTCGAGAGCAACTTTCTCGTTTGGGCTGTATTCAAAATAGAGATCCGACTCCTGGGACATCTGGAAAAGATTCAGAGATATTTCAGAGGATGGTGTGCCAGGATATGTAGTTGCAAATGCCACTCCTGCTTCAATGGCACCTCTTGCAATTGCTTCATTACCCAGAAGCATAATTTTTTCTCCCGGGCTGTCATTTAATAATTTGTGCATTAAGTTCTCCTTTTTGGTTTTTCAATATAAGACCTTTGAATAACGCTCACTTTTGTCCAATTGTCACGTCAGATAAAAATTATAATCCTCAAAACAGCAATGTATTCTTCCGGTTATAATTTTCATCTTCCTTGCACTAAAACAAAATTAAACATTATTCAAAGGCCTCAACATCTCAGCATATTGTTTTGGTATGCCTGCTTTTTGAATCATTTTTGCAGCATTGTGGTAATCATAGGGTACAAACCTTGTTTCAATAGTATATCGGTCTGAGTCCCAAATAATATACTTAGCTTCATTATAGCTGTCACGTGGCTGTCCAACACTACCGGTATTTATAATATATCTCCCGGATTTTGCAAGAGAAAGTCTGCATTTTAATAATTTTTTCTTTTTTAATACACCTTGGTTAAGTTCATAGACAGCCAGCTGGTGGGTGTGTCCCACAAAAGTAATCTTCTGTTTAAGTTGTTCCATGATATTGATTAATTTTTCATCAGATTCACTTAAAATGTATCTTGCAATGATATCCGGAGGCATTCCATGAACAAATCGGCATCCATATCGAACAAGGCAGGGTTGCAAGGTTGCAATATATCTTAGAGCTTTATCAGACAATAATTTTTTATTAATTTTTAATGCTTTTCTTGCAAAAGGGCCAAAAGTTTTTAAATAATCATTGTCCAAAAGTGCAAGTTCATGGTTGCCAAGTACAGATGTGATGGAATAGTGTTTTAAATTTTCAATAATCTCTTCGGGTTGAGCTCCATATCCAATATTATCTCCCAGAGAGATAATATCATCAATTTTTAATTTTGATATATCATCCAGCACTGCCATTAAGGCATCTAAGTTACTGTGAATATCAGAAATAACAGCGAGTCTCATAATTAATCACCGATCCAGGCTTCTATACTGTATGGCTTCGGCAAGATGATGACGTTGAATTTCCACGCTGTTTTCAAGATCTGCAATGGTTCTTGCAACACGGATTACACAATGACATGCCCTGGCAGAAAATCCAAGAAGATTAACTGCCTGTTCAAGAATTTTCTCACATTGGGCACTAAGGCTGCAAAACGATTTCAGATGACGGGAGTGCATCCTTGCATTATAGGAGACACTTGATCTCACAAATCTTGTTTCCTGTAATTTCCTGGCCATTTTGACTCTTTTTCTTATGTCAAAAGAGGTTTCACCTTTAATTTTACGTGTAACCTTCAGGTTATCAGACAAATCTTTATATTTTACTTTTGGCACTTCAATCTGAATATCAATTCTGTCCAGAAGCGGTCCTGAAATTTTTGATCTGTATCTCTGGATCTGGGGCTGGGTGCAGGTACATTTTCCTGTGGGATCAGACAGATATCCACATGGACACGGATTCATGGCAGCAACCAGCATAAATTGGGATGGATAAGTTGCTTTCATGCCAGCTCTTGCAATGGAAACCTTCCCATCTTCAAGGGGTTGCCTTAAGGCCTCCAATACATTTCGTTTAAACTCAGGCAGTTCATCAAGAAACAATACACCATTGTGGGCAAGACTGATCTCTCCGGGCTTGGGTTTTGCTCCGCCACCCACAAGACCAGCATCGGAAATAGTATGATGGGGCGATCGAAAGGGTCTTGACAAATTATATGGAAATTTGTCTTCAAGCAGTCCCATAACAGAATAAATTCTTGTCACATCAATGGCTTCTTGAAATGTCAATTCAGGCAGTATGGTTGCCAGACGTTTTGCAAGCATGCTCTTACCCGATCCGGGAGGACCTGTCATAATAAGATTATGAAACCCTGCTGCAGCTATTTCCATGGCTCGTTTGGCATGCTGCTGGCCCATTACCTCGGAAAAATCAATACCATACTCCACATTGCAGGAATCTATCTGCCTTGCCGGATCTATCTTGTGTGTTTCAATTTTTGTAAAACCTGTAAAAAAATCAACAATTTGAGACAGATTGTTCACAGGCAGGATATCAATACCTTCTACCATGGCAGCTTCATCTGCATTTTCGTAAGGTATGATAATACCTTTGTATCCTTTCTCTTTGGCTGTCAATGCATAGGAAAGTACAGCTTTTACAGGCTTTATTTCCCCGTTAAGTGAGAGTTCACCAGAGACAAGATACTTTTTTACTTTATCAAAGGGAATCACCTCAGAAGCAACAAGGATACCTATGGCGATTGGCAGATCAAGGCCTGTCCCCTCCTTTTTAATATCAGCAGGTGCAAGATTAACCACAAGACGTTCCATGGGAAAGGTATATCCGGAATTTTTAATGGCAGTTTTAACCCGTTCTTTGCTTTCTTTTATAGAAATTTCCGGCAGGCCGACAATATTAAATACTGGAAGCCCATAGGCAATATCCACTTCCACCTCAACAATAAA
>JBDLIV010000326.1:0-2935 GCA_039714675.1 Thermodesulfobacteriota bacterium | reverse complement strand
TTACATCATCTAAATTTAATTCACTCTTTATTGTCCATATTTTATAGTAGTAGAATAATTCCGTGTTATCATATTTCGGACTGTGTATGATATATCTGTTCCAGTCAGATGGCGGCTGCTCATTGTTGATAACAGCTGCAAGCAGTATTTTAGTGAATTCAACTTCATGGGGTCTGTTGAAGTTTGCAGTCATTCTGTTAAGCTGAATTAATATTTCATCAAAAAAGAGAGTGTCATAACGTTTGGACATGAAAAAGATAGTGCCATACATAAAGGTGGACATGATTATTAAAGATATAGCGAATTTTTTTAACATTTGCCTGATTTTCCTGTAAATTCTATTTTATTATTCAATCCCGGATATGGGCACTTAGTATTTAGTTTGATATATAGCATGGGTAGACTCTCTATACCCAAAACTATTTGATGATGTCAAGCAATGTTATTAATGGTCTGGATATTTGTCAAAATTTATGTTTAACCCTCCATTATACTTTTTTTCTATGGAAATCATCCCTGTTTTTGGAAAATCTCTGCTGATCACAGAATTCACAATTAGCCTTGTATTCAAAACTATTCCAGGCTCTGAATATTTCTGACAGGGAGCTTACAGACGAGCTCACACGCTTTCGCGATTTTATTTCTTGGTATTAAATATTTATTTATACCCCTGAATTGAATTTGAGAATTCATCGAACGAACACATTATTTTTTTTTGGGGCAAGTTATATTTAGTCAACATATTAAATATCATTGTTCCATTTAAATAGAATTTATATGATTGGACGATTTTTGAATAGTGGGATTATGAATGTTTTGTTTTAATTGGAATTATTTGAACTATTGAGAGCTATCAAAGCTGTTAACAAAACAGATGTACCCCAAACATCAAACATCATTATAAACAGAGCTTCTTGATACATTTATATTAACTGGCACCTTTTTTGCAAAATAATGTGTTAGCTGTATCCGAAAGGGGTACCGCCTTTGGGGAGTTTATCTCACCATTAACGTTTTTAAAACAACCGCCACGGAGGTAATATGTTAAAAAAAGGATCAACACTATTAGTCACTACAGCTTTTGTTTTTTATGCCAGTACCTGTTCCACAGTTTACGCCAAGAGTGCCGTAAGCGCGGGAACAAGCCTACCAAAGGGAAAAGCATTCCAGACCATCCAATCGAACCTCAACTCGCTTCAAGATCAGATCAATGAATTTGTTGGAAAAACTGATTCGTTTGAGGAACGCGTGGTGGCTCTTGAAACAGCAGTCATAGAACTTCAGAAGAAAGACGAAGCTTTACAGGTACAAATTGATGCCAATGAGGGGGACATTACAGAACTGCAGGGCCTGATTGATGACAATGCTTCCTTGATTGCAAACATAGAGGAGCAGATCGCTCAAATCAACATTACCCTCGCAGAAAAACAGAACATAATTAATGGAGAATGTGAGGAAGGGGCTTCCATAATTGCGATCAATGAAGATGGAAGCATCGTGTGTGGAGCTGCTGGAGTTGCTGGAGTTGGAGATACCGGGGAGTTGGCAATTGCAACATCTGCAAACTTTATGATGGGGGTATATCAACAATCAAGAAGTGTTACTGCAACTTGTCCAAACGGATACCAAGTAACAGGCGGAGGTTTTTCTACTATTTATCCAACCACAAACGTTTACAACAGTAAACTCGCACTTTTCGGAAATGGGTGGACGGCTACTTTTGTAGACAATCATCCCACTTCCCGTGATTTTATTATTGTTTATGCCAGATGCGCAAAACTGGAGTAAAACGTTTTGTAGAATCTTTGGAGATAATCATGCCAGGTTTGGAAATGCAAGACGAAAGTTTTTACACATACAGAACCAGAATGAAAAGAATCAACATAACTTGCATACACCTGGTTTGATTGTCGTCCGAATTATTGTTTCCAATGGTTTTTGTATCTAGAAGCAATCTGACTTCTGTATGATCTTTGATCTTTTTTGGTTTTTGTAGACACAAAATCATGCTGCTTTTTCGTATGTTTTCTGGTTATATTTATAATCAACATCCAGTGGGCTTACAATTCCTAAATAAATTTGGGCCTGCAACCCAAAGGAGAATGATAACGTATAGGGTTCTTTTTTGAAAACTTCCCAGAACACCACATATAGTATAATTGAATTTCAAGCTTTAATGTGAAATTCAATTATATTGTAAAAAATTAAATTGAACCAATTAAGATTCCATGAATCTGTATTGGAGATATCAATAATAGAAATTTTTCAAATTAGTCATCATATCCATGCTTATTTTTCTTATGCCCTTTCCCTTTTTTTGATTTCTTTTTTCCTTTGTATTCTCTTAGACTGTAGGGCACCTCATTACCGACAGCAACACGCCATCCCCCCTTAAGTGAGGCAGATACCATCCAATTCCCATAAGTTGACAACCGGATATACAAGTTGTTACCGAAATATGTTTCAGGCACGTTTAAGACAATATAAGCACCTGCTTGAGAATTATATTCAAACTCATGACCATCATAATGTTTATGTCGATACCCATGGGCAGGCGCATGAGGTGGAGGCCCGTGTTTATGATATTTTTTTTTAGAGTACCCTGATCCCGGGCTTTGAACACTTACTCCTAATGTATTGCATCCAGAAAGAAAAAACAGACAGGTTGAAATTATTATGGCAATATTTAGATACTTCATATTTCCCCTAATATTTAAAAGTTATTAAGTTTTATTTATCCCGATAAAACCGGCCAGCATAAAAGCTATTCCAAGTAAATAAAAATAATTATTATTATCAATAAAATAATAACCGGCAACAAGCAGTGCAATTCCTGCCAATCCTATGAAACAAAAAAAATTTCTCATGCTATACTGAATCTAAACCTTTATATATATTATTATAAGTGAGTTGTTAAAATTTTTATCAACCCGGT
>JBDLIV010000325.1:0-2957 GCA_039714675.1 Thermodesulfobacteriota bacterium | reverse complement strand
GCAAGCAGCCCCAGCAAAATTGTACTTATGGCAGAACCAAAGGGCCAGTCCAGGGTGCCTATAACCCTTTTAAAAATCAGATTTGCAATCATTTCATTGCCAGGTCCTCCAAGAATCATTGGAGGCAGATAAGTCCCACAGGTTAAAACAAAAACAAGAAGGCAGCCTGCACTTACTCCGGGAAGACTTAAAGGTAGAGTCACTTCTCTAAAGGCCTGCCATTCAGTACAGCCAAGGCTTTGAGCAGCTTCTGTAAGACTTTTATCAATACCATCAAGGCTGACATAGATATTTAAAATCATAAAAGGTAGAAGATATTGCAACAATCCCATAATCACTGAGCCTTCATTATATAACATGGAAAGAGGCTCTTTTATCAACCCCATCTGCATAAAAACATGGTTGATCAGACCTGAATCCCCGAGAATATTTATCCAGCTTAGGGTTCGTATAATAAAACTTATCCAGAAAGGAAGCATGACAAGGAGCATGAGAAATGGTTTAAATTTTGACTCTGTCCTGTAGAAAAAATATGCAGGTATATATCCCATGACAAGACATAGGAATACAGTCTCAAGGGCAATCCTTATGGTGCTTAAAAGAATTGAAGGATAAAAGAAATCTGCAAAAAACTTAGCATAGTTCCCGAACTGAAAAGCAGGTATGTCTTGACCGCTTGGTGCCCGTAGCCAAAAACTGTAAACAATTACAAAACATACAGGTATTACAAGCAGAAGAAAGACTGCTGTCAAAGAGGGGGATAACAACAGCCAGGGTCTCCACGATTTCTCTTTCATAAATCAAAGTCCTGTTTTCTTAAATCAGTTTTAATTTATTGAATAAACAACCAAATTATATAACAATTTCACCAATTTTATACCAATTTCACTAATTTTATAATATAGCAAATTTCATACCATGACCTGGAGTAATAATTTAACAACTTGAAAATACTAAAAATTTTAATTAAACATTATCTTAGTCATGGCATATATAACACTTTTGATTCAATATTGAATCAAATCAAATCGCTTAACGTGCCTGAATAATACAACATTTATTATGATACAAAAATGAATCGATAAATAATTTGTCAAGCCGCCTGTCAACAGGTATAAAAAAAATTGATTTATAATTGAATCAATAGTGCTTTCTATAATCTTGATGCCGGATTTTTTAAATAAACTTTAAAAATATAGATGAATTAATTCAGTTTAGAAGAGATTTAGATCACAAAATTTTCAGCCCACCTCCCATTTAAAGGCTGAACAGGGTATTTCCCATATCGTACTAACGCAGCAGCATAAAACACAGTCCCATTATAATGGTTGGAAGACAGGAGTATTTCAACAGCCTGACAGGTGAAATCCCATTATGAAAATAATTTTTTAACAAAGACTGGCCTGCTGGATTTGGAGCATTTGCAATCACTGTTAATCCGCCGCCGGTTACTGCTCCGGCAACTACTGCATATTTTAATGAGTCGGTAAAACCAGGTACCAGAGTGCTCAGGTAGGTTATGGCAGCGTTGTCGTTAAAGGCGGTAAGAATAGTTGCTCCGAGCATTAATGGAATTTCTCCAAGACTGCCGAGAACCGGTGCAATCCACCAGCCCTGAAGACCACCATGGATTATCAGACCTCCAAGAAAGAAACCGACCAGCATGGGCGTCTTAAGATTAACCTGGTTCTGAAAGGGCCAGGTTACATGGGAAAAACCAATAAAAAAGAGTATCCCGGGAATAAAAAGCGCCGGGTGGTGTGCATTAATAATCGTCAATACCATAAATAAAACATGCACTGCAGTGATCCATTTTGGTACTCCACCCTCCCTTTTATCCCAGTCAGGGTCTGTCAACTGGGGTCTTGTACCTTCAGGAAGCATCCCCGGAACCGATATTTTCATCTGTTGCAGCTTGATTTTTTCAAACTCCTGCTCAAAAGAATCCTCAAGCAGTGATGTACTGATTTTTTTTGCAGCACCAATAAAAAGGATAGATTTTTTAATATCTTCCCTGATCTTATCAAATGCTGCATGCAATTCATGCCCTAAATGCTTTTCCACACGTTTAAGTTCCAGCTCAAGGAATTCACGGTTTATATACTTTTTTTTGATCTCTTTTTTGATTAATTCCAGTTGAAATTTTTTTTCAAGTTTTGCCATCTCTTTTTTAAATAGAAAAAAATAGAGTGCGTTGGCTATAAATATACCACAGACAGCTTTCCATCCAAAATTGGTGAACATGAATGTAATATCCCACTCCCATGGAGAGGCAACCATGAGTATTGGTGGAGCGGCAAAATGGGTAAGCGTTCCTCCAACTGAGATATTAACAAGCAGCAGTCCCATGGTGGCATACTTAAATTTATCACTTGGTTTTAATTCATAGAATTTAGAAGCAAGCAGCAGAGCTGAAATAGTCATTGCCGCAGGTTCTGTGATAAAAGAACCCAGGATGGGGCCAAGGGTCAGGATGGTCAACCACCAGGCTGCTAATGTCCCCTTGAATATTGCAGCAATCTTGTCCATGATCTGCTCGGAAAGTTGGAGAATGGGTCTGCTGGATGCTAAAGTCATAATAACCACAACAAACATTGGTTCAGTAAAATTTATTCCATCAATATAATTGCTGAATGTCTTCCAGTCATAAAAGAAAATAACAGCTCCTCCAAGGGCTATTGCCCACATACCAAAAACCACTTCAACTTCACCGAAAAAATGAAAAAGTTCAGAGACTATATGGGTAGAATTTTCCGGCTCATCTCCCTTTTTAACTTTTTCCAGATGCTCCTCTTTCCATTTATGGGCATAATAGAGAAATTTACTGGTCAAAAAAGTATGAACAATGGCCAGTATAAAAATAATGGTGGCTGCAAGATTGAATGGCACCTGTTTGATCCGGTGGATTAGAATTTCTCCCACACCCTGAAGATGAGAATCGTGATAACTTTCAAACA
>JBDLIV010000324.1:0-2968 GCA_039714675.1 Thermodesulfobacteriota bacterium | reverse complement strand
CTGAAACTTAAACTGTAAATCTCTCTGCCCTTTGATTTTGCAATGGCCATGGCAGTTGTGGAATCAATACCGCCGCTTGAAAGAATTATGGCTTTATCAATCATCTGTTTTATACTCCTCGTGTGTCCGGATCCCAGATGATTTTATGCTGCTGCAAAGAGAGTCTTGCTCTGAGACTATCTTCCAGAATCCATTTTGCAAGGATTTCAGGTGTGATCTGGCTAAAAACAGGTGAAAGGTGAATTTTGGTTTGTGACACCGTGGTTAATCTATTCTCAATCATGGATTTTGCAAACTCATAATCCTGCCTGTCGGCAATGACAAATTTAAGTTCATCATCGTCAGTTAAATACTCAAGGTTTTCAAATAAAAAGCTGTCCGATTCACTGCTGGAAGGGCATTTAATATCAATGATTTTTATGCAGTTTGAATGGATATTTTTAATACTTTTACTGCCGTTGGTTTCAAGAAGAACATGATAGTTTTTGTCTAAAAGCATGGAAATTAATGAAGGGGTATCTTTTTGATGCAAGGGTTCACCGCCGGTAACTTCCACCAGATTGCAGTGATAATCTCTGATTTGATTCAAGATTTGGTCAAAGGTCATTGAATGATATTGCGTATTGGCATAGCGGGTATCACACCAGGAACAATCAAGATTGCACCCTGACAATCTTATAAAGATGCAGGGCAGCCCTGCAAAGGTGGATTCACCCTGCAGACTGTAAAAAATCTCGCATATATTAATTTTGGGCAATTATATCTCCTGATAGGAGGAGCCGCATCCAGGGCTTTCAAAAACCATTATTTTTACAACTTTTATAAATTCAGTATTCAAACGACGTGAAAGCTCCTTATATAAAAATTTGGAAATATTTTCAGAAGTGGGATTAATGGAACCAAACTCTGCTACATCATTGAGATTAGTATGATCAAGCTTGCTCAGCACATCTTTGACAACTCCCTTTACATCCCTGAAATCAACGCCAATTCCCAGTTTATTAAGCTTTGTGCACTGGATATATGCCTCAACATCCCAATTGTGTCCATGCATATTAGCACAGTTGCCATCATATCCCCTTAAGGCATGGGCTGCAGCAAAATGATCTTTTACATAAATTTCATATACACCCGGCATAAAACCTCCTTAAAATAAAACGTCCCATTGACTTATCAATTATTATCATAAATCCTATTTTTAATCAAAATTATTGAAGGAAGGCTTTGTATGAAAACAAAAAAGCCCCTCAAAATTTAAGGGGCATTGTAAAGTCTTGGTAGCGACGCAGGGAATTGAACCCCGGACACTGCGGATATGAGCCGCATGCTCTAACCATCTGAGCTACGTCGCCAAAAAAACCCAAAAAAAATATCATAAAGATGGGTTAAATGTCAATCTTTTTAATTGGTCTCTACTTTTTCAAATGAAATTACCTTGACAGTAAAATTTTGCAGTTGTTCGGGCAGATCAGAAAAGACAATCATAAAGGGTATGTCGCTCTTGGGCTTAATATTGGCATTTAAATTATTGTTTCCTGTTTTTACAGCCAAAATTTTATCAATATCAGCAATTTTTCCTGTTTTAAGCATATCTTCGGGTATAATGTTTCCGCAATAGGCATTTTTTGTTTTTGCCTCTTCTTTGCCTTTGGTAATCAAAGTCCCTTGAAGATAAATATGGCTATAAGCAACATTTGAAGGATTTTCTACCCTTCCTGTAATTATAAACAGGGTTCCGGCAGCAGCATTGGTCACAAATCTTCCATTAACACTTTTCTGGTTGGGCAGAGGTTTGGCGTCTGAAGTTTCACTTGCAGGTTTTTTTAAATATTGTTCTATAAAAGGAATTTGAATATCAGAGATATAGGGTATTTTATATCCTGTCATAACGCTGGCAATATAAGCACCTGCAACTAATAGAAAAATCAGCAGAAGAAGAAGGACAGGAGTTCCGATTCCCGATTTTTTCTTTCTTCGCCTGGAACCTGGTACCGGGGTTAACACTGGTTTCACCTCTTCCTGCGGAACTTTTATATCTTCTTGCTTGGAATAATCTTCCAGTGTTTCAAAAGTTTCTTCTTCAAGAGAGTCATCATCTTCAGGCTCAGCTTCCTGTTCTAATACCTCATCATATTCAGAAAAATCATCTTCAGGGGTTATGACAGAGGACTCTTGTTCACTATCTTCAATCTTTTCTTCTTCATAGGAGATAACAGGATCATCTTCCTCTGATTCGACATCTACAAATAAGTCTTCTTCTTTTCCCTCTATATCTTCAACATCAAATTCAAGTTTAAAATCATCATCTTCAATTATTGGGACAACGTCAGGGTCTTCATTGGCTTCCTCATCCATTTTTATGACAGATTCGCTATCTTCTTCCGCTGTAAAAAGTTCACCATCCTCGACTGCCTCATCATCAACAGATTGAAATGCAACTTCATCTGTATCAACTTCTTCTGTTTCAATTTCATCTGTATCAATTTCAAACTCAAGACCATCATATTCAAACTTCAGAGTATCTTCTTCGGCCTCCTGAGATGTGTCATCATCCATTTCAAATTCACTATCTTCAAAGGAGAAATCATCATCCATATCAAAGTTTGAATCTTCTTTCTCAGAATCAGTATCATCCATTTCCAACTTAGAACTTTCAAACTCAAAACCATCTTCATCATCCTCAAGATCAGAGCTTTCAAAGTCAAAGCCATCTTCCTCATCTTCAAGATCAGAACTCTCGAATTTGATGTCATCGTTATCCATCTCAAAACCTGAATCACCCATATCAAGTCCGGTAACTCCTGTTTCAAGGCCAGGCTCTTCCACATCAGGTTCTTCCACATCAGACTCTGAATCATCCTGATCAAGTGTGCTCTCTTCAATTTCCAGATCAGATCCATCTATCTCAAGGTCGGAAGGTTCAATATCAAGGTCACTCTCTTCTTCAAGAGACAAGTCTTCTTCTTCT
>JBDLIV010000323.1:0-2974 GCA_039714675.1 Thermodesulfobacteriota bacterium | reverse complement strand
ACACTGAAAGCTTTGCAGCGGGTTTTTGTCTCTGACATGTCAAAAGTAAAAGAGGGACGAATGAAATACTCTGCAATGTGCAATGATGACGGATGTGTCATTGATGACGGCGTTATCACAAAGCTTGGGGAAAATGATTATTATTTTACCACCTCCACGGGACGGGCAGGCCAGACCGTTGAATGGATACGGTATCATACAAGATATGACAAATGGAATTTTAATATGGTCAATCTTACCGACTCCATGGGTGTAATAAATCTTTCCGGACCCAATGCAAGAAAAGTCCTTGAAAAAATAATTGATATAGATATATCCAATGAAGCATTTGGCTTTTCAGAATATAAAGAGTTTAATATCAAAGCTTGCATCTCTGTCAAAGCCATGCGCCTTGGCTTTGTGGGTGAATTATCCTATGAACTCCATGTCCCTTCATCTTATATGGAGGCAGTATGGCTTATGCTTAAAGAGGCTGGCAAAGAGTTTAATATCCAGAATTTCGGAGTTGAAGCTCAGAATGTACTCCGCATGGAAAAGTGTCATATCATCCTTGGTCAGGAATCAGAGCAGAGAACCAATCTTCTTGATGTTGGTTTGGGATTTTTGTGGGATCGCACTAAAGCTGATGCAAAAACAGTTGGTGCTGTTGCACTTGCCCAGGCGGAAAAGGATAAAACAAGATTTAAACTTGTGGGATTTAAAATGGAAGATAAAGGCCGCGCTCCCCATGACGGCTCTTTGATTGTGGATGAAAAGGTCAGGGGTTATGTCTGCACAGCGAGAGACAGTTTTTCTTTAAACGAGGCAGTAGGCATGGCTCTTGTTGACGATCCTCTTTCCAAAATCGGCACCAGACTTGAAATTTTTGAAGATGAGTGTAATGGCAAGCGAATTTACGGAAAAGTTGTAGAGATGCCGTTTTATGATCCTGAAGGTTCAAGGATGAAAATGTAAGGAAAAAAATCATGAAAGAAATTAAAAGAGTTTCTCCTGTTATATTAAAAGGTACTCCTGTTAAAACGAAAAATAGAGACAACTGGGAAATAGTAATGGAGTATAAAGGTGAAGGCGACGGGCCTTTTCTCATTGATCTGACTCACAAACAGCGGTTTGACTTTCAGGATTCCAACCTGGAGGGACAAAAACCATTTCAGCTTACCATTCCTGAAATCATAGGACAGAGTGTTCTTGATAAAGAGATACTTATCAACCGTATGAACAATACTCAGGTATCAATATATAATTTTGGTGAAGAAAATATTGCCATGCCGGAAGATACAGGATTTACCGATGTTACTGAAGCCACACTGTTTATAGCATTAGTCGGGAAAGAAATTTTTCCAATCTGCGAAAAACTTACCTCCCTTGATTTTATGAATCCAGCAAAAAAAGTTCCTTTTCTTTTCCAGGGGCCGTTCTCCCATGTTCCATGTCAAATAGTAACATTGAGTAAAGACCCTGAAAATCCTGGGTTAGTATTAACATGTTCAAGGGGATATGGAAGGGATATGATACATGCCGTCCTTGATGCTGGAAAAGAGTTTGAGTTAAAACCAGCTGGAGAAGAAAGATTTAATAATTTTATCAATGATTTATAAAAATAATAATAAAAAATAAGGAGTAAAAAAATCATGACTGAAAAATACGATGCAATTGTTATTGGAGCCGGAGTCATTGGAGCACCCATTGCCTATGAGCTTTCTAAAATGGGATATAAAACTCTGAATGTTGATAAACTTCCCGATGCCGGAGAAGGATCAACAGCTGGATCTTGCGCCATTGTAAGAGCTCACTACTCCACTGCTGACGGTGTTGCCATGGCATATGAAGGTTTTAAATACTGGCTGGACTGGGAAAACTATCTTGATAATGTAAAAGATGAAAAAGGCCTTGCCAAATATATGAACACAGGCTCCATTCTGCTTAAATCCCAGGGACATGACTGGAAAAAAGTTCAGGCAAACTATGATGAAGTGGGTGTTCAATATGAAGAGTGGGATAATGATAAAATCAGAAAAGAAGTTCCTGTGGCTGATCTCCATGAATTCTGGCCAATCAGACGACCTGAAGACCCGAAATTTTATGATGAACCCACAAAAGAGCTGGAAGGTGGTATTTTCTGTCCTGAAGCAGGTTATGTAAATGATCCTGTACTCTCTGCCCACAATATAATGAGGGCAGCTGAAGCCAAGGGTGCAAAATTCATGTTTAATGCTGAAGTTGTTGATGTCAGAAGTGAAAACAACAGAGTAACAGGCATTACACTGAAAGACGGCACAAAAATTGATGCCGGCATTGTTGTTAATGTTGGAGGTCCCCACTCATTTTTGATTAACAAAATGGCTGAAGGTGTCTGGGATGGATGCAATATTAAAACAAAAGCCCTTCGCCATGAAGTTATGTACTGCCCTTCTCCTGATGAATATGATTATATTAATGATGGCTATCACATGTCTGATGGAGATATTGGATGTTATGTACGCCCTGAAACTGGAAATCTCTTTCTCATTGGAAGTGAAGACCCTGATTGTGATCCCCAGGAGTGGGTTGACCCTGATGAATTTTATGCAGGCAAAGGCGGTCATGGCAGGGATAATGTCCTGACAGAAGAGCAGTGGAAGGCTCAATGCTACAGACTTGGTAAACGAATTCCATCTCTGGCTGTGCCAAATCAGCCCAAGGGTGTTGTTGATCTTTATGACTGCTCAGATGACTGGATTCCTGTTTATGATAAATCTGAGCTGCCTGGATTTTATATGGCAATTGGAACTTCAGGCAACCAGTATAAAAATGCTCCTGTTGTAGGTCATATGATGGCTGAATTGATAGATGCGTGCGAAAAAGGTCTGGATCATGACAGTGAACCTTTGCAATACAAATATAAATTTATTGACCGTACAATGGATGTTGGTTTTTTCTCGAGAAAAAGGGAGATTAATTACAACTCCTCATTCTCAGTAAACGGCTAAACCGG
>JBDLIV010000322.1:0-2976 GCA_039714675.1 Thermodesulfobacteriota bacterium | reverse complement strand
TGTTTGGTGGAGCTGAGGGGGATCGAACCCCTGACCTTACGGCTGCCAGCCGTACGCTCTCCCAGCTGAGCTACAGCCCCAATTGAAAAGCACATCTTTAATAATAAATTGAGCCTTGTGTGTCAACAAGAAAATATTTAATATGAATAAAAGATTGACACAGGGTTTCGAGAAAAGATATTATATTACTTTTGTTTAATAATACTATTTTTATAAAAGCCAGGTTGTTACAGGATAGATAATTTTTAACATTGTAGCTGCCTGATTGAGTTAAGGAGAGAGTAATGCTGCGTTATCTGCGTGAAAATACCGGGAACTGGATCATTAAAATTTTTCTCGGAATTATTGTTATTGTGTTTGTATTTCTTGGTGTTGGATCATTTGGCTCAAAAAGAAATGATAGTGTTGCAACAATAAATGATGAGCCAATCACTATTAAAGAGTATCAGCGTACATATAAAATGCTTGTTGATCAGATGAGAGCAAGGTTTGGGAAAAATTTAAATGATGATATTTTAAAAGCGCTTAATGTGAAACAGCAGGCGCTTGACTCATTAATTGACGAACGGCTTGTTCTTTTGGAAGCAGGCAAACTTGGCATAACCATTTCCGATGAAGAGCTGCAGCAATCAGTGCTCTCAATTAAAGCATTTCAAAAAGATGATAACTTTAATTTAGAGCAATATAAAAAAGTTTTAAGTTTGAATTCCTTGACTCCAGAAACTTTTGAAAAAAGCCAGATCAATGCTTTAAGGCAGCAGAAAGTAAGAGAGATGCTGTTCAGCTCAGTTAATGTATCTGAACTTGAAGTGCGCAATTGGTATCTATTTCAAAATACCAAAACAGCTATAGATTATGTTAAGTTTGATCCTGCTGATTATGCTGATGTTAAGCCTGATTCATTGGAGATTAAAAAGTATTATAAAGAAAACTCAGAGAATTATAAATCTGATCTTAAAATTCAGACAAAGTATCTTGAATTTTCTCCTGAAGATTATAAAGATGAGGTCTCCATAAGTGATGTCATGATAAAAGATTATTATCAGGAGCACATGCAAGAATTTAAAACCCCTGAGAAAGTTGAAGCAAGGCATATTTTGATTAAAGTAGAAGAAGATGCCCCACAGGAAAAAGTTGATTCAGCCCGGAAACAGGCTCAAGATATCTATGCTATGTCTGTTGATGGTCAGGATTTTCAAGAACTTGCAAAAAAATATTCCCAGGGCCCCTCTAAAGAAAGCGGGGGATATCTTGGTAAATTTGAAAAAAATGCCATGGTAAAACCTTTTGCTGACAAAGCCTTTTCCATGGAAAAAGGGGAAATTTCAGAACCTGTGAGGACAATGTTTGGCTGGCATATTATTAAACTGGTAGATAGATTTGATGCTTCCACAAAAACCCTGGAACAGGTTTCTAAGAAAATAAGAGAAGAACTTAAAACTCTGGAAATGCAGAATATGGCTTATTATAAAGCAGGAGAAGCATTTGATTCTGTAATTGATGGAGATGATTTCGAACAGGTAGCTCTTATTGCCGATAAAAAGATTCTTACCAGCAGTGAATTTAGTATTGATGGAAAAGGACTTGAATTGGAAAATAATGCAAATGCAGGGTTTGCAAGGGCTGCGTTTGAGCTTCCCCTGGATGTTATCAGTGATATAAAACAATTTGGTGATTCCTACTATTTGATAAAAACCATTAAAAGAGTTGATCCTGTTATACTCGAGTTTGATCTTGTTAAAGAGAGAGTGATAGATGAACTAAGAAAAAAAATGCAAAAAGAGCAGGCAAAAAAAGAGGCAGGCTTGTATCTTGCAAAAGCCATGGATACCAATACATTAGAGCAGCTTGGAAAAAATAAAGTTAAATCAACAAAATTGTTTACAAGAAGTGGCAGCATTGAAGAAGTAGGAAATTCTGATGAATTCATAAAGGCAGGGTTTTCACTGAATAAAGATAATAAAATTTATTCTGAAGTAATTGAAACCCTGCAGGGTTATTATATCATAGGATTTAAAGAGAGAAAAACTCCTGAGGAGTCTGAAATTTCAGAAAATCTTGAAAATTTAAAATCTCAAATTCTCAGGAGAAAAGAGGCACAATCTTACCAGGCCTGGATGGCACAATTGAGAAAACAAAATAAAATCACCTATGATCCACAACTTTTGAAATAACTGCCCTTTAAGGTACACAACAAAATTTAAAAGAGTTATTAAATTCAAATTATTCTTTCATATAGAGTTTAAGTTAAGATGAAATATAAAACCTTTGTTCTAAAGTTTGTAATATTAGGACTTTTATTCATACTTTCATGTGCTCCAAAGCATAATCTTGTCATTCAATCTGACAGCGGTGTTCCAGTAGATCCGGATATCGTTTTCGGACGTCTTCCCAATGGGTTTCAATATATACTTATGGAAAACACCACTCCCGAAGAGAGAGTGAATATCCATTTAAATGTTTTTTCAGGATCAATGCATGAAACAAGTGAACAGCAGGGGCTTGCTCACTATTTGGAACATATGCTGTTTAATGGATCAACCCATTTTCCACCTGGAGAACTTATTGAATATTTCCAATCCATTGGTATGGATTTTGGTGCAGATGCCAATGCCCACACTTCTTTTTTCAATACTGTTTATGATCTCTCACTGCCGGACAGTAGACAAAAACATATGGATAAAGCTTTTGTGATTATAGAAGATTATGCACAGGGAGCTTTTTTACTTGAATCTGAAGTTGATCGTGAACGGGGAGTAATACTGTCTGAAAAAAGACAGAGAGACTCAATATCATATAGAACGTTTAAAAAATCCCTGGAATTTGAGCTGCCCGACTCTCTGTTTAATAAAAGATTTCCCATTGGAGTTGATGAGGTCTTAAATAAAGCAGATTCAAAACTGCTTAAATCATATTATGATCAATGGTATCGACCTGATAACATGGCTCTGATAGTTGTGGGCGATTTTGATACCA
>JBDLIV010000321.1:0-3000 GCA_039714675.1 Thermodesulfobacteriota bacterium | reverse complement strand
CTGGATACTTTCAAAAGAGTACAACAGAAAGCTTTTTAAAGAGAAAACTCAAGATTCGGATATTGCTGTGGTTGAAGGGGTTATGGGACTTTTTGACGGCTATGATGCCCTGTCGGAAACAGGATCCACAGCCCAGATGGCTAAATGGCTGGATTTGCCTGTTGTACTCATTGTAAGTGCCGGGGGAAAAGCCAGAAGTGCTGCTGCAGTAGTGAAAGGCTTTGAAGAGTTTGATAAAGATTTGAAAATTGCCGGAGTAATCTTTACTAAGACCGGAAGCCTGATGCATTATGAATATTTAAAAAACGCTGTTGAACAAAATTGTAAAACCAGATGTCTTGGGTTTATGCCGCAAAACGACGCCATTGTCATGCCGGAAAGGCATTTGGGCCTTGTCACGGCAGATGAGCTTGCTATCAAACCAGATGTTCTTTCAACTCTTGTCTCCATGGTTAAAGAACATATTGATATGGATGCTTTGATCAATAATCTTGATAGTTTTGAATCCTTGAAAAAACAGCCGGATAATAGCGATTATGAAAAATTGGTGAATTCAGATAAAAGCGTTGTGACCATTGCAGTTGCAAGAGACAAGGCTTTCTGCTTTTATTACCAGGACAATTTCAATATTTTAAAAAAATTTGGAGCAAAAATAGTTGAGTTTTCACCTCTGAATGATGAAAAACTCCCGGAAAATATTGACGGAATTTATTTTGGAGGTGGTTATCCTGAAATATTTGTAGAAAAATTATCAAACAACAACAGGCTTTTAAGGCAGATAAAAGAGAAAAGTATATCAGGCATGCCTGTTTACGGGGAGTGCGGCGGATTTATGTTTCTTTGTAATCAACTCTCTTTTATTGATGATCCCAGGCAATACTCCATGTCCAACTGTTTTGATCTAAATATTAAAATGTCAAAAAAGTTGAAATCTCTTGGCTACAGGGAAATAACATTGAAACAGGATACTATAATAGGAAAAAAGGGGGATGTACTTAGGGGGCACGAATTCCACTACTCCTCCCTGGAAAGTTCTGATATTGATAGCTCCAATGTTTATAAGGTGACAAGCAGGGCAGGACAGAAGATCTCACTTAAAGGGTATCAGAAATTCAATACTCTGGCCAGTTATCTTCATATTCATTTTGGCAGTAATGAAAAATGTGCTGAACAATTTGTTAAGGTTTGTAAAGAGTTTAAGGACAGGAGGATAGAAAATGGACATTAACATTACGCCTATTGGCATAATTGAAACCCCTTTTGATGAGTTAAAAGGTATGCCCATACAACCTTCAGGGGCTGATAAAATACAAGGTACCATTATTCTTGATAAAGAATATGAAGAGGGGCTAAGTGATTTGGAAGGATTTTCCCATATTATTCTTTTATACCATTTTCACCAATCAAAAGGGTATAATCTGATGGTTAAACCTTTTATGGATGATAAGCAAAGAGGGCTCTTTTCTACGCGGGCTCCACGACGACCTAATCCCATCGGTTTATCCATAGTTCAATTGTGCAAAATAGAAAATAACAGGATAAGTATTCAAGGAATTGATGTTCTCAACGGCACCCCGCTGATTGATATCAAGCCATATGTCCCGAAATTTGATGAAAAAGAGGTGACAGCGATTGGATGGCTTGAAGGCAAGCAGGAACATGTAGTATCAGTAAAATCTGATAATCGATTTTTTTAGTTCTATCCATGCCTGAAGCAACCCGATTGCATATAAGGATCCAAAATGAAAGTACTTCAACATAATTTTCGATTCCAAGCTGAATTTTTAACTGCTATTACTATGCCTATATCCACCGCTTTTTATTTATAACTGTTTTACAGCGTTGACAACTATTAAAAGTTAAGTTAAATCCTGAATCAGATATTTTTTAACTTTAAGGTAAATTGACAATGAGCCTTTTTATTATTTTGCCGGTTATCTTTGTTTCTTCATTAATCCTTACCATGATCGGATTAGGAGGAGGATTGATTTTCTCGCCCTTTTTTATCCTGGTTGGATTTCCACTCCCGACAGCAGTAGCAGCCTCTCTTTTTTTGAACGGAATAGCAGCTATTTCCGCCCTTATAGTTTATATGCAAAAAAAAATGGTGGATTATTCTCTGTCCATTCCCATCGTTGTAACCTCTTTGATCGGCGCTCCAATTGGAGCTTTAATGACACAGAGGATCAATACTCAGGTTTTTGTTATTATCCTGGCAGTGGTTCTTTTTCTGGCAGCAATGCGGATGCTGTTTTCAAAAAAAAAACAGAGCCAAGGAGAAAGTGTAAGCTGGCAGGTACGGATTTTGGGAGGTGGAGCAATCGGGTTTGCAATAGGCTTTATGGGTGGACTGCTTGGTATTGGCGGTGGTGTGTTTATCGTACCTTTACTTATCTATTTAATCAAGGTACCTACTAAGGTTGCAGCAGCCTCTTCAATTTTTATTGTCTGTTTTTCATCTTTTGCAGGATTTGCTGCCCATGCCGCCACAGCAGCAATTGACTGGAAGTTTATCATTTTAGCTTCAATCTGCTCATTTGCCGGAGGACAAATTGGATCAAGAATCATGGCAGAAAAACTAAAGGGCAAAACCATACGCATTCTTTTTGGGATCATATTATTGTTTATGTGTGTAAAGCTTATGTACAAGGCATTTCTATGACTTTAACACCTCTGTTTAACCGTCGGGAATTTGCAGGATCTCTCGGAGATCTTGGAACTATTTTACCCATTGCAATTGGGATGATTCTCATTAACGGTCTCAATCCTTCAGGACTTTTTTTATCTGTGGGCTTGTTTTATATTTTCACTGGATTCTATTATGGTGTTACTGTTTCAGTGCAGCCAATGAAGGTGATTGGCGCCTATGCAATTGCTACTGCTGCAAGTTCAGGTGAGATCCTGGCAGCCTGCTTTTTAATGGGAATAGTTCTTTTGGTTCTGGGATTAACAGGTGCCATTGATATAATTGGAAAATATACTCCAAAATCTGTAACAAGA
>JBDLIV010000320.1:0-3004 GCA_039714675.1 Thermodesulfobacteriota bacterium | reverse complement strand
ACTTTTTTGCTCGGGTTGTCAGGCATTGTTGAATATTAAGCCATACCCGTTAAAAGAATTTGTCTTTTTTTCTATAAATTTATCATTTGTGTATGAGGACAGCACCTGTTTCCAAAATTCTCGGGCCAAATTATTTTTTAATGAGACAGCAACTTCCCAATTACCTGTAAATTGTGCAAATACATGTTCAGCCAATCTGCGGCCATACCCTTTTTTATTATATTCTTTTTGAATGTAGAACTCTGCAATGGCAAAGCCATCATTATTGAATCGCAGGTGTTTATTGACCAGGGCAAATCCTATTATAGATTCTGATTCCATTAAAACGTAAATGTGGCGGCCATCTTCAGCCCTATATCGTTGTAAATTTTTCATTGCACCTTCACACCACGAAGTATGATCAAAAATTTCAAAGAATTGACTCATATAATTCAAATACTCTTTGAAAATCGGTTTGATTTTATCAATTGATTTTTGTTTAACGATCATTTTTTTCCATCATGATTTTTTAGCCCGTTCAAAAAAAAAGCCAGTTGTTTATCACTGCATTTCTGATAGGCATCCTACCATACTTAAGAATATACCGTCACACGCACATCGCCTTACTTTAAACGATCTTTTGTGTTTTCTGTAGACATAAAATCATTTGTTGCTGCCAAGTTTTTTTAATTCAGCATCAATAAGCTTTTGGGCATCAACAACACTTCTTTTTTTTAAACGCCTGCCGTTGATAAAAATAGCAGGTATACCTGTTACTCCGGCTTGAGTCCCGTCGCGAAGGTCATTTAATACTTTATTTTTAGTCTCCTGACTCGCCATATCCTTTGAAAATAGATCAATATCAAGGTCAATTGTTTTTGCTATTTCCATAAATATATCAGGCTCATTAAGCTTGCTGCTATTTAAAAAAAGTTCATTGTGGTACATCCAGAAATAAAAATTGTTCTGCTTTTCAGCGGCAATAGCGGCATATGCAGCAAGTTTTGCCTGCTTGTGCATACTCAGTGGAAAGTGTTTAAAGACTATTTTAACATTCTCTTTATTGTTTTCAAGCAACTGCTCGAGCATCGGTCCCATACGGGCACAGTACGGTCATTGGAAGTCACTGAAAACAACAAGTGAAACAGGCGCTTCTGCCGAACCTAAAAAAGGTGACCCCTGGGTATCAATGGGAAAAATAAAGTCATATATAATCTGCTGGATTTCTCCTGTTTGGCTGCTGCTCAAGATGATTTGATTTTGAATTCGAGCTTGTTTAAATCCAACTACGGAAATATTGGTCATGGTCTTATTCACTTGAAAAGTGTCTTCAAGCTTACCAGTACTTGAAAAAACCTGGACATTGCCAGGAGAAAGAACAAAAACGTTTTTCCCGTCAAATGATAAGGAAATATCCAGAACAGGTGTGTCAGCTTTAAAACTGTTGATTAAGTTCCAGTCAATTTTTGCCTGTACTGTTGATGCAGGACTTATAATGATTGCAATAACAAGTGCAGTAATCCAGCCCCTCATAATCCCTCCCTTGCGTAACTTGAATTTAGGTTTACAACAACGATTTATTAATGTTATTCCATATTTTCATGCGGCTGACAAGCACGGATTTGCTCATTCGCCAATCCTATTGCAGTTCATATAACAACGCTGAATGCATGAAATTATACAAATCATTCAAACCACTCAGACGGCATTGTATTCTCAAAGCCAAGATTTTCAGACGAATGAGAGGACCGAAAAGATGTCAGGAAGCAAGATCGATATTGCAGACAATTGTTCCGCGTTCATCACAGTGCCTTTCGATTATTAAGGAAGCCTCCAGATTCATCCTGAGCCATTTGGCTTTCCGGATCGAAAATATGACGCATTTTCCTTTTTAAACCATTGAATCTCCGCACCATTAGCAAAACTGTCGTTGTTCAACCCTCTACCTAAATAGCAGGAGGTCTCAGGCACAGTTTATTTACTCACCTCCTTTCATCTAAATTTTGATGCTAAGTTGATGAATAGATGGTAACAGGCAACCTGAAATTTAATTCAGTTCCCCCTCTGGGCAAGATCAGGCCGTGTGTCAGTAGAATTTGAATCGGTTTTTTCGGATTTCCGCCTTTGGGACATAGAAATGCTGTTCAAAACTTTGACCGATGCCATCTCCAAACTGTCGATTACCTGCCCTGTGGTGGATGTTATCTTAGCGTGTAAAAGCAAAAGCGGAATGGCCGACATGAGTCCAAAAGCAGTTGTGTTCATAGCCACCGAAATACTGGCCGAAAGCAGATTGGCCTTTTCGGCAGGGTTGGCATTGGCCACCGCAGTAAAAGCCTCGATAAGCCCCATAATTGTACCCAGCAGTCCCAGCAGGGTTGCTATGTTGGAGAGCAAAGCCACATATGGAGTACGCTTTTCCAACTGCGGAATAATTTCCATCATGCTTTCTTCCATGGCGATCTCTACATCCTCACGGCGTCGAACCCCGCTGTGGCGTGCCAGGCCCATGCCCAGCATTTTGGATATTGTGGATGTATCCTTGCTGATCGCCTGTCGAACTCTTCCGAGCTGACCTTTCGACAACATGGGATAGAGTTTGTCCCAAACTTTTCGGTTGATAGTGCGTATTCGGCTCAGTTCAAGCCATCGTTCCAACGCGATGCCCATACCGACCAAAAAGACAAACAAAATGGGATACATAAATACCCCCCCTTTTTGAAAAAACGACACGATTGCATTAAAGCTCATCTGCTCTTTCCTTCCTATGCGTGTTGCAGCCAATGAAATCATAAAAGCTGCTAATTGGGTGGTTGCCAATCAAATCAGCAGTTCACCATTTATAATGTTAATAATCCATCCCATTACCGTTATTCTACCCAGCAGGCAGAAAGTCGATGGGATACAAAATGGTCAATACCGGCACACCTTTCTTATGACCGAAATTGAATCGTTTTACACGTGCTATAACCTTGGCTACGAGTTCGGCAGATGCCAAGTCGGTGGATTCCATCTTACACATGGA
>JBDLIV010000319.1:0-3030 GCA_039714675.1 Thermodesulfobacteriota bacterium | reverse complement strand
GCATGGGGATCACAGAATTTAAGCAGTATAAAAATAACACCATCTGCTTTGTTATTTTTTGCAAGGGAGACAATGTTTTTTCCACGGATATTTGTGCCTGAATGTTTTGCCGGGCATATAATACGGGTCATTAATCTGTCTGCAATGGCATTGATGGGGTTTGTATTTTTTTCATCAACCTCTCCATCAAACCATCGCTGGCCAGTGCAGAGATCGTCTCCCACAACAATACCTCCGGCTTCTTCAATAGCTGTATAAATATCAGGGGAATCACAGATGGAACCTGAAACAACAATACGTTTGCCTTCTGTTTCAGGGGTATCCATTTTTTCAAGATTTGCTGCAATGAGAGGTAAAAGATCTGCAACTCTGTTTTTATCCATTATCATTGATCCTTTGACAAGGGCATAAAGATCAGAACCTTTTATTATTCCGGGTTTCTGTGATTGCAGAGCATAGATTTCCGACAAATTTTTCCTGATCACATTAAATGTTTTAATGGATGCATGAAGATCCTCATCAGTGATTTTTGTTCCTGCTGCTGTTTCAACCTCTTTTTTAAATTTTGTCAGCACATCAATCATGTATGTTCTGGCACTTTCAGTGTTGAGTTTCACAGGCAGAACCACATCAGCAAAAAAACCATATTTTTTATTCATACGCCAGATATCACTCAAACGTTGAATGGAATCACAGGTATGGGGAAAAACAGTGCCGTCGAGAAAATCAAGCCTTCCTGCAAGTGAGTCTTCAAGTACTCCTCGAACAAGAGAACAGCAATATGCCTGGAGATGATTTTCTGCAAGAACAATATCTGATTTGGATGAAAAAAGCCGAAGAGGGTGAAACCCTGCTGCATGTATTATCTCTTCAGGAGTATAAGAACATAAGTGCCCGATAATTTTTCTGTTTTGTGCCTTAATCTTCAAAGCCATGGATGGTATATCTTTTATGGCATCGTGAAAAATTTTAATTTCCCGCATCTTAATTACCTTTTTTAATATTTTGGAACCTTAGCTCTCAATCCATCAGAATTTATATCTCACAATAAACAAGATATCAACAGTCAGTATAAATGCTGCAGGTTAACTGGAAACATCACAAATTAATTTAAGTAATTTCAAACCAGTAATTTCACATCAGGGTGGCAGGTTTTTTTATTACATGTTATCCTTTGCCATTATAAAAAAAAGTTATAGGTCAATCAATGGAGATGTTTAAAAAAGGGATCAAACCCTATATATTTATACTATCTGTTTTTCTTGTATTTATTATTGGATATAAAAACCTTGAATATAACTGGCAGTGGTACAGGGTTAAGGATTTTTTATTTACTTTTGAAAATGGAGAATTTACAAACGGTCTGCTGCTTGACGGGCTTATAATTACTCTTAAAATTTCTTGTGTAAGCCTTATTTTGGCCTTGATTATCGGTGTTTTGTCTGCCTTTGCAAGATTATCATCTTCTCCTGTACTGAAAGTTATCTCCTTTGTTTATGTTGAAACAATTCGAAATACACCTCTGCTTATTCAGATATTTTTAATGTACTTTGTCATTGCACCGGTGTTTAATATTTCAGCATTTTATTCTGCTGTTATTGCATTGAGTATGTTTGAAGGTGCCTACTCCTCAGAGATTATCCGTGCCGGAATTATTAATATTCCAAAAGGGCAGTATGAAGCTGCCCAGAGCATTGGTTTAAGTGTTCCGGGAATTTATATAAAAATCATTATCCCACAGATGCTTCGTTCGACCCTTCCCATGCTTGCCGGACAAAGCGTCTCTTTAATAAAAGATTCAGCACTTGTGAGTACAATCTCCATTTATGATTTAACAATGCAGGGGCAGAAAATTGTTTCTGAAACATTTTTAACTTTTGAAATATGGTTTATAGTTGCATTATGTTATCTTATTATTACAGCAACTCTTTCATTTTTCATAAGGCGGTTTGAAGATTACATGGATATACCTGCCACCGGTGGTTGATAATAATTCTTTTTGAAAGGATTATTAAAGTGAGACTGTGGTGTGGCCTTGAGGTTGCAAAATATAAATATACTATTTGAAATAAAAAAAACTTTTAAAAAAGGAGGAGAGATGAAGAAAATTTTATGTTTGAGTCTGATATTTCTGTTTTTTGTTGGAAATATCTGTTTTGCCCAGGAGAGTATTATTGAAAAAATCCAGAAAGAGGGAGTTATAAGAGTTGGGATGTCCACATTTGTACCCTGGGCAATGAAAGATAAACAGGGCAATCTTACAGGATTTGAAATAGATGTTGCAAAAAAACTGGCAAAAGATATGGGTGTTAAAATTGAGTTTGTTCCTACTGCATGGTCAGGTATAATACCTGCACTCTTAACTGGTAAATTTGATGTGATAATCGGAGGTATGGGCATTACACCTAAAAGGAATTTAAAGGTCAACTTTACTCTTCCCTATGATTATTCAGGTATGTCAATGGTTGCCCATAAAGTCAAAGCCAAAGGGTTTTCTTCTCTGAATGATTTTAATAATCAAAAAGTAACTCTTGCAGCCCGTATGGGAACAACTGCAGAACAGGCTGCAAGAAAATATATGCCAGATGCTAAACTGAAACTGTTTGAAAATGAGAGTCAGGCATTGCAGGAGTTAAATCTTGGTCGTGTCCATGCGGTTGTCTCTTCAGCTCCCATGCCGGTTTTCCACGCTTTAAAATATCCGGAAAAACTGTTTGTTCCCATTAAGGAGAATTTTACAAAAGAGCCAATCGGGTTTGCTATTAAAAAATCAGATCATGACGCACTTAATTTTCTTAATAACTGGATTTTAAATATGCATGCAAGCGGGTTTTTAAAAGAGAAAAAAGCGTACTGGTTTGAATCAAAAGAGTGGGAATCCCTTGTTAAATAACTGCCACAGGCAGATTTTATTTTGGCTCTAGAGGGCTTAGCATTATAAATTTAGAAAGCTGGAAATTTGACTTGCAGATACAATTATAAAATTAAATCTTTAAAATTTTCAATCATAGATATTGCAGCAGTTGTTCT
>JBDLIV010000318.1:0-3034 GCA_039714675.1 Thermodesulfobacteriota bacterium | reverse complement strand
AAAGGGTCAGGCGGGATATCTCTTGGTAATATTCTTGGAAGTAATGTTATTAACATTGCTCTTGTATTGGGAATAAGTGCAGTCATAAAACCTGTAACCATAAAAAAACAAATTATTAAAATTGAAATCCCATACATGATTTTGATTTCCTGTATATTCTGGCTGCTATGCATGGATTCTAAGATTGGACAGGTTGATGGATCTATTTTAATCTTTTTATTAATAGTTTTTTTAATTTACGGTGTTACCACTGCAAAAGATAACAATAGTGATACTCACATTGTAAAACCATCATTGCCAACCATTGTAAAAAATGTTGTTTTTATCATTCTTGGAATTTTGATGCTTTCCTATGGTGCAAATTTTGTTGTTCGCGAAGCTATCGCCATTGCCCAAAAAATTGGCTTGTCCCAGACATTTATAGGCATTTCTGTTGTTGCTCTTGGAACATCGCTGCCTGAACTTGCAACTTCTGCAGTTGCAGCTGCAAGGGGCGAGAGTGAAATTTCTGTGGGAAATGTCGTAGGCTCCAATCTTTTTAATATATGCCTTGTAATGGGAGTAGTGGGAATTTTTAATCCAATGCCCGTAGACGATAACCTTCACTATTTTCAATTTCCTTTTATGATTTTTATCTGCTTTTTCCTGGGATGTGTTGCCTATTTTAACCAGGGCATAGGAAAAAAAGCAGGATACCTATTTATAATCCTGTTTTTTGTCTATATCGTAATTTCATATATAAATTAATTTGGAAATTTCGTAAATTTTTTATTTTTTTCTTGCAAGATTGAATTGATCTATTATATGGAACAGGTAGGATATTACTTTTCTTTAAATTTATGAGGCATAAAATTAAGATGGAAGAACCAAACAAACTTTTGATAGTTGATGACAATAAAGATATTTTGTCTACATTTTATGAATTTTTTAATTTAATGAATTATGAAGTAAAAACTGCTGCTGACGGTTTTGCTGCTCTTAAATTATTAAAAGCAGACCCCTCTTCTTTTGATTGCCTGATTACAGATCTTGTTATGCCAAATATTAGTGGCGTTGGATTAATTTCCATTGTAAAGAAAGAGTATTCACATATAAAAATTATTGCCATAACAGGATATGGAGATCAACCAGGAGCACTGGCTTCCGAAGCTGAAGCTGATTTTGTCCTTTTTAAGCCCATAGATCTTTTTAAAATTGAAAATATTGTTGCCAAATTGCTAAACAAGGATAAAGATAGTAACAAAAAAAATGATGGCTAAAAATGACAATAAAAACACTAGCACGCCTTTAATCGGCGTAAGCAAATCAGTATTAAAAATAAAAGAGCTGATTCATCATGTATCTGATACCTGTTTAAATGTGCTGATATCAGGTGAAACCGGTGTGGGTAAAGAAGTAGTTGCTCAAAACCTTTATACTGAATCTGCAAGAGTTTCTCAAAATTTTGTAAAAATTAATTGCGCTGCTTTGCCTGAAACCCTTCTTGAAAGTGAACTCTATGGATATGAGAAAGGTGCCTTTACAGGCGCACATAGAAAGCGTCCTGGAAAATTTCAAATGGCAGACAAAGGGGTGCTTTTTCTTGATGAAATTGGTGATATGCCAATGTCTTTACAGTCTAAAATGCTTCATGTGCTCCAAAGCGGTGAATTTTCTCCCCTTGGATCAGAACAGGAATTTAAAACCGATGTATGGGTAATTGCTGCCACTAATCACAATCTTGAAAAAAGCATGGCTAAAAAAACTTTTAGAGAGGATTTGTTTTACAGGCTAAACATTATTAAAATTGATATTCCTCCTTTGCGTGAGAGAAAAGAAGACATACCTCCTCTTATTGAATATTATTTAAAAACTTATAAATCTGAATATCCAAACAACCGAGTTAAAAAGCCAAACCCTGATATTCTTTCAAAGCTGGTAAGTTATCCATGGCCAGGCAATGTTCGACAGCTTCAAAATTGCATTAAAAAACAGATGATTCTCAAATCATGGAAAAAAACCCTTGAAGAACTGCCCCAAGATGAATACGAGGATTCAACTATTGTTGAAACTGGCAAAAATTCCATAGAAATTCAAAAACAGCGTGATAAAAAAACTGCAAACAGCACCACCAGCATTATCTCTGAGTTTGTTGATTTGTCTACAAGTTCTGATAAATTATTTGAAGATATCTCTTTAAAAAAGATAAAGAAAATGGCTGCGGATAAAGTTGAGAAAGAGGTGATTTTCTTTGTTCTCGAGAAAGTCGGATGGAACAGATCACGTGCTGCAAAAATACTTAAAATCAGTTATAAAACCCTGTTATATAAAATTAGTGAATTGAAAGTTCATCCCCCTGCAGGATAGTTGTAAGTTCTATAAATAAAGCATTTTTTGATCCTCTTCCTTGTTGATTTATTTACAGCTTTTAATGGCGAAAATTCTTGAAACTTCTATTAGATACATGTGCTTTACTATGAGTTTAACATTATCTTTGCAGTGGGATATCCCACTTTTTCATGTACTTCCATACTGAAGTTCTGCTTTTTTGAATACGACGCCCAACCTCTGCCTTATTCCAATTACACTCATCAAGCAATTCTATGAGATCATCTTTTGTCAGATCTAAAGATTTTTTTGTAATAAAAGAATTGATTTTATTTGAAATAGGGGAAATATGAAAATCGTCTATACCAGAACTTTTACCCTCTGTAATTTCCACTGGCAGGTCATTGAGTTGAATACGATCTGAATTACAAATAACAAAAGCATGTTCAATGGCATTTTCAAGTTCTCTGATATTCCCAGGCCATAAATGCTTCATCAATTGATTCATACCTCTGTTATCAATCCCTTTTATAGACTTATCTTCCCTCTCATTTCCTTTTTTAATAAAGTGACTGACAAGTATGGGAATATCCTCTTGACGCTCTCTTAGAGGAGGAATATTAATGGGAAACACCTTTAATCGATAGAAAAGATCTTCTCTGAATTTTCCCTGTTGAGTAAGGTCATAAAGATTTGCATGGGTGGCAGCTATAATTCTTATATCAAT
>JBDLIV010000317.1:0-3039 GCA_039714675.1 Thermodesulfobacteriota bacterium | reverse complement strand
GCTGTTTCAAAACTGGGTGGCAACACTTGCAGGCAGTATTGCAGGCCCAATTTTTGATGGAGGATTCAGGAAGGCAGAAGTAGAGAGAGTAAAAGCTGCTGCAAAAGAGCAGTTAAACATTTATGCCATGACTGTAGCCAGGGCCATCCGTGAGGTTGAAGATATTTTGATCACTATTCAAAAGCAGGATGCCTATATAAAACTGCTTGAAAAAGAGCTTGAAGCAGCAAGGCTGACTTTAAAAGATGCAAGGATACAATACCAGAATGGACAAAGCAGTTATCTGAATTATCTGGTTGCCTGGACCAGTATTGAAAGACTGGAAAGACAACTGGTCAGTGAGCGTGCTGTATATCTCAAAGATCGTATGGAGCTTTACAGAGTTCTTGGCATGAGTTTAGTTTAGGGAATTTATAAAGGTTAATTAAGATGATTGAAATTAAAAACAGGATGCAACAGTGAAATTATTAATAAAAATTATTTTGCCTCTCTTTTTTATAGTTGCAGGTGCAGCAGGCTGGAGTTATTTTAAATCAAAAAAACCTGAAATAAAGAGAAAACCTCCAGGGCAGCAGACAGTGGTGGTTAAGACTATTGTAATGGAAAAAGGCAACTATCCAACCTGGGTTCATGCCATGGGTGTAGTGATGCCGGACAGGCAGATAATATTAAAATCAAAACTTACAGGAGAGGTTATATCTGTTTCAAAAAACTTTGTTCAAGGTGGAGTGATGAAAAAAGGAGAGCTGCTTTTAAAACTTGATGATTCAGATTATAAAATTGAGATTCAAAAAGCAAGCAGCGCTCTTAACAAAGCTATTGCAAATCTTGCCATAGAAAAAGGCTCTCAATTGATAGCAAAGGAGGAACTTAAATTAATAAACAAAGCTTCTCCCGGCGAGGTCATGGCAACAGACTTATCTTTGAGAAAACCCCAGCTTATCCAGGCAAAGGCAGGAGTAGCCCATGCCAGATCAGATCTTGAAAAAGCTGAATTGAATCTGTCCAGGACAAAAGTTTATCTTCCTTTTAATGCACTTATTCTTGAAAAACATGTTGATTCAGGTTCCCTTGTGACTGCACAGGGAACGCTTGCCACCATCGTGGATGTGGACAGATACAAGGTTGAGGCGCTGGTGCCCCAGGATCGTCTGTCTCTATTTAGTAGAGATGGGATGTCCAACGCAGATGCCTTTATTAGTTCAAATTATTCAAATCAGACCTGGCAGGGAAAAGTGTTTGGCACAACCGGTACAATAACCTCTAAAAGCCGTATGGCCGGTGTGATTATTCTTGTGCCCGATCCCCTTGGTTTAAAAATTAAGGGAGATGAGCCGCAATTGCTGCTGGATGATCATGTAAATGTAAAAATTAAAGGACCAATTCTTGAAAATGTCTTTTCTCTGCCAAGATCTGCGGTAAGAGAGAAAAACAGAATTTGGGTGTATGATTCAGGAATTCTTGAAATCAGAAAGATAAAGCCTTTCTGGAAAGAAGATAGTGTTGTTTATGTTAAAACCGGTCTCAAGACAGGCGACAGGGTGATTACTTCTGAGCTGCCAGTGGCTGTAAATGGTTTGGCCTTGCAGAGAGCATCTGGAGAGCGTTAATGACTCAGAATATGGATCATAATGATACAAAAGGCCCCATTGCCTGGATGGCAGGCAATTCCGTGACTGCCAATCTTATGATGGCAGTGCTTCTTATTGGCGGTCTTTACATGGGTTTTAATATCAAGCAGGAAGTGTTCCCGGAATTCAGTCTTGACATGATTAATATTTCCATTGCCTATCCGGGTGCAAGCCCGGAAGAGGTGGAAAAGGGAATTCTTCAGGCTGTGGAAGAGGCAATCCAGGGTTTGGAGGGAATTGATGAGGTTACAGCAGTAGCTTCTGAGGGCTATGGTTCAATCACAGTTAAAGCCATTGAAGGGAGTAACATCAATCGTTTGTGGCAGGAGATAAAAAGTGAGGTGGATCGTATTGGAACTTTTCCCGATGAATCTGAAGAGCCAACTATCACAATTGCTGTAAGAAAAAGAGAAGTTTTAAAACTCGCCCTTTATGGAGATGCTTCAGAAGCAGGTATGCGAACTATGGCTGACCAGATCAGAGATAAACTTCTTCTTGATAAAGGGATTACTCTGGTGGAACTTGAAGGGGTGCGAGAAAGGGAAATCCATATTGAAATCTCACAACAGACATTAAGACGCTATGATATTACTCTTCAGGATGTAGCTTCGCGTATATCCAGGGCATCGGTTGAGCTTGGTGCAGGAGGCATTCAAACTTCCGGTGGAGATATTCTGCTGCGCATAAAAGATCAAAGGGATTATGCAAGACAATATGCAGCACTTCCAATTATAATCTTGGAAGATGGATCAAAGGTCCTGCTTGAGGATATTGCTGATATAAATGAAGGATTTGAAGAGACAGACAACTGGGCATCATTTAACGGGAAACGGGCAGTTGTAATAGAGATATATCGTGTGGGTGACCAGACCCCGACCCAGGTGGCATCTGCTGGCAAGGCTCTGGTAAAACAGATCAATAAATCCCTGCCCCCGGGGATGCATTTAACAGTTTTAAGAGATCTTTCAAAGATATTTGAACAGAGAGCTGATCTTTTGCTTAGAAACGCTTATATCGGTCTTGGACTGGTGTTTTTTTTTCTTGCGCTTTTTCTTGAAATTCGTCTTGCATTCTGGGTTAGTCTCGGGATTCCCATCTCTTTTCTCGGCTCTTTTCTTCTGCTTGCGCCCACTGATTTTTCCATTAATATTGTAAGCATGTTTGCTTTTATTGTTACCCTTGGTATTGTTGTGGATGATGCCGTGGTTGTTGGCGAAAACATCTATTTTTGCAGACGTCAGGGAATGCCTTTTTTAAAGGCTGCTGTCAAGGGTACTAAAACCATTGCCATGCCGGTTGTATTCAGTGTTATAACCAATATGGTTGCATTTGTGCCATTGATGTTTGTACCGGGATTTATGGGAAAAGTATTTAAAACCATTCCCTTTGTAGTAATTGCTGTATTTGG
>JBDLIV010000316.1:0-3042 GCA_039714675.1 Thermodesulfobacteriota bacterium | reverse complement strand
ACTTTTCTTTCAAATAAAAAATTGTTTTTTGGTTGTGGCCTCACCCTTAATTAAATTCAAAGTATCAGTCAAAGATTCAATTACATTCTCTCTGATATTACCTGCAACCACAAGAAACATAACATCATCTCCAACAACAAGTTCTTTGTCTTCATTAATATGAATCAATATTTCAATAATGCCGGCTCTTTTTTTCTGCTCTTTTATGATCTCATCAAGCCTTTTATGATCAACAGAAACCTTGAGACCTGTAACTTCATCACCTTCTCTTGATGTAGCCCTTACAACACCATTATGACATAAAATCATTCCTGCCTTATGATAATCAGGATGCTGCTTTATCTGATTCATCATTGTTTCCATATTCATAGCTTATTCCTCTTTACTTAATTTACCTGTTATCTGCCATTAATCTGGCTTTTTTTAAATCTTCAGGTGTATTTACATTAAAAATAAACTGCAGTTGCGGATCTATTTTTTTTAACTGCTCCACAGGTATCTCCTTGACCTTTTTTTTCCTGAAAAACTTTTTAATCATAAAAATATTTTTTTCAAGATTCTCCTCAATCAGAGGAATACAATCCTTAGAATAGACAGCAGACAAAGATTCAAGCCCGTCATCAGTTCTTGGAACAATCACATCATACCCTGGTTCAATCTGGCCCACAATATGTTCAACAACAGATTTGTTAACAAAAGGGATATCACAGGCTGTAACATATGCATATGGAAAAGATGCATAAACGAGTCCTGCATGAAGTCCTGCAAGCGCACATTTTGAAGGAATAATATCTGTCACAATTGACATGTCAAGACCTGCAAATTCCCGGGGCTCATTTACAACAATAATAGTTTCTTTAAACATGCTGGCAAACATTGAAGAAATATTCTCAAGAATTGTTAATTCCCCGATCTTTTGAAATGTCTTTTTCTTGCCCGGAAGCCTGCTGTTTTTCCCGCCGGCAAGAATAACCCCTGTACAATCAAATTTCATAAAACCTGTCCTGCTGTTTTTCTTTGACCCATTATAGCAAATATTAAATCATTACACTGATTATAGCAACTTACACTGAAAATCAACACCTTAAAATCCTCGACCTCACCTTAATCCAAAACTAAAACTTCAAACTATTGCCCGCCACTAAAAAAGATGATACAAATTCAAAAATTTATTTAAATCAAAACAGGGTCTTTATATGAAAAAGAGAACAACCATCCTGAATGACCAGGATTTTAAAAGAATTATCACAAGAATTGCCCATGAAATAATAGAAAAGCACAGAGGCATCCAAAACCTTGCCCTTGTAGGAATACAGACCCGGGGAGACTTTCTTGCAAAAAGAGTGGCAGACCAGATTCAAAAAATCGAGAATACAACTATTCCTGTTGGCAGCATGGATATCAATATGTACAGGGATGACTGGACAAAAATCAGCCACCAGCCCATTGTAAGGCCCTCAAACATTCCCTTCAATGTTGATGACATGGATATTATTATTGTGGATGATGTCCTGTTTACCGGCAGGACCATAAGAGCTGCCATGGATGCCTTAATGGATTTTGGAAGGCCTTCGCGCATGGAACTTGCCATCCTTGTGGACAGAGGACACAGGGAACTTCCCATACAGGCTGATTACAAGGGAATATCACTGGATACTGCACATCAGGATATGATAACCGTACTTGTTAAAGAAAATGACAAAGAAGATATTGTTTATATTGAACAGGATTAACACATGAGCACACTGCTGCATAAAAAAAATACACCCAAGAATATTAAAATTGCCGTGATTTCAGTTTCAACAACAAGGAAACTGTCTGAAGACAAGTCTGGAACATGGATTAAAAAGCAGGCAAAAAAAGAGGGCCATGAAGTAATAATTCACCATGTGGTAACAGATGATATTCAAGCTATTGCCGAGTTAACAGAACATGTAACCCAAAAGGTCTGCCCCGATGCTGTTATCATGACCGGCGGCACAGGCATAAGCCCGAAAGATGTAACCATTGAAGCAGTTAAACCCTTCTTTGAAAAAGAACTTACAGCATTTGGTGTCCTTTTTGCCCAGTTAAGCTTTGAAGAGATTGATTCTGCTGCCATTTTATCCCGTGCCACAGCAGGAATTATAAATAATACAATAATTTTTTGCATGCCGGGCAGTATAAAGGCTTGCAAACTTGCATGCAAAAATCTAATATTCCCGGAACTTGGACATATTTTAAAGCATATCAAGGAATAGAAAGATGAAAGAGATAGAAGATTTTATTGAAAACTGGTCTGAGACTGAAGCAAAAAACAGACAGGCCTTTATTGAACTTTATGAACATCTGCAGACACTTGAAGATACTGTTTTTGAATTCAATGCCCGTCCCAAGGTAAGTTATTCCCTGCGCCCTAAGCATAAAACACAAAAAAAACGTTCTCTTTTTGCCATGGTGGATGTTATTGATGATGACCCTGAAGAGCGCTGGCTCTCTGTCTGCTTTTATGGAGAGATGATTACAGACCCGGAGGAAGCAGGAGAACTCATTCCAGAAGGTCTGCTTGGTGAGGACGGCTACTGCTTTGACCTGTATGAATATGACAAGGATGAAATCCAATATTTGAAACAGCGGCTGACCCAGGCCCATGAAAATGCAAACGAATAATATTACCTGTGCCTAACCGAAAACCCATGTTTGGATGGCTTGTAGAGGAGCGCATGCTCATAAAATTGCCCATATGTAAGGTGCAAGGATAGAAGAGATGCGCAGGCATACAATTTTGAAACCGGAGTGTACTGTAGTACATGAGGCCAGTTTTTAAATTTGACAAGATTTTGAAGCAACGAAGCAGATGAGTTAGTTTTCGTTCAGACATTAACTTAATAATAATTTAAAAACAGACAATTTATAAAAACTACTCAAGTTTATTACAGGGGGTGAATATCCTGAAGGCAGAAACTAAAAAATTTAGGCCGACACCCTCTGTAACCGACAAGGCGGAGCTATGCAAAAAAATCAATTAACAGATCTGCTTGTAAATCAAGAACAGCAGATATT
>JBDLIV010000315.1:0-3046 GCA_039714675.1 Thermodesulfobacteriota bacterium | reverse complement strand
CAGGAAATTGCTTTAAAATATAGAGAAACAATGCTTGAAGCAATTTCTGAAGTCAATGATGATATAATGGAAAAATATCTTTCTGAAGAGGATATTTCCACAGGGGAAATCAATAAAGCTGTCAGAAATGCAACCATTGCAAGACAGATTGTACCGGTATTGTGTGGATCCGCACTGAAAAACAAGGGGATTCAGCCTTTGCTAAATGCAATAGAATTGTTTTTGCCAAGTCCTGCAGATGTCCCACCCATACAGGGTGTGCATCCTGAAACCAGCGAGAAGCTGGAATTTTTACCCCACAAAAATGGTCCCCTTGCAGCTCTAATTTTCAAGGTTTCCATGATTGAAGGAAGAAAACTCTCCTTTGCCAGAATTTATTCAGGCAAAATTGAAACTGGTTCAGATGTGTTCAATCCTCTATTAAATAAAAAAGAGAAACTCTCCAGAATACTGCAAATGCATGCCAATAAAAGAGAACGTCTGAAAGAGGCGGGTGCAGGAGATATTATTGGTATTGTGGGTCTTAAAAATTCAGGTACAGGAGATACTCTCTGTTCCCAGGACAATCCTGTTTTTTTGGAAAAAATGGAGTATGAAGATCCTGTTATCTCCATTGCAATTGAACCAAAAACCCATGCAGACCAGGAAAAACTTGATGATGTGCTTGAAAAATTCATCATTGAAGATCCAACCTTAAAAGTAAGAAAAGATGAGGAGACAGGGCAGACAATTCTATCGGGCATGGGTGAACTTCATCTTGAAATTATTATTTCAAGAATGCTTAAAGAGTTTAAAACCAATGTTAATGTTGGAAATCCCCAGGTTGTTTATAGAGAAATTCTCACATCAAAAGCAAAAGGAGAGGCTGTCTTTGAGAGGGAGATCTCTGGAAAGATGCATTTTGCAAATGTAAGTATCACTCTTGAACCATTGAACAGGGGTGATGGAATTACATTTGAATCAAGAGCCGGTGATGATCATATCCCGGCACAATATCTTCCTGTGATCGAAAAAGGAGTCCGGGAGAGTCTTGAAGGCGGATTTCTTAAAGGTTATCCCCTTGTTGACCTTGCAATTGTGATTACAGGCGGCAGTTTTGATGATAGAAGCTCAGAGCTTGCCTTTTCAGTATGTGCATCCATGGCATGCAAGGATGCTCTGGAAAAAGCTTCCATATCCCTGCTTGAACCTATAATGGAGATAGAAGTTTTTGTCCCTGATAATTATATGGGTGATGCCATATCTGATCTTAATGCCCGGGGCGGCAAAGTGGAATCCATTACTCCAAAATCCGGTATTCAGATTGTAAAAGCTGTGGCTCCCCTTGCCAGAATGTTTGGATATTCCACAGCACTTCGCTCTGTCAGCCAGGGCAGAGGAACCTTTTCCATGAAGTTTTCCAAATTTGATGCAGCTTAACCAGGGGATTTTTTCTGTTTAGAAATCTGCTTTAAAAATTTTTCAGCTTTTTTAATAAGCTCAGAATCGTCAAGGGTGTCCAATGCCTTATTAAAATGGAATTCTGCATTTTTATATTTTTTGATTTTAGAATAGTATTGCCCAAGATAAAAATGTGAAAAGCCCTCTCTTTTTTCCTGGGACATGATATCAGCCATATTATAATATGCTTTTGGATATAATAGAGGTTTTTTATCAATAACAATTCCAAGATTTTTTTTGGCAAGTTGCAGGTTTTGCATTTCAAGGTGCGCCTCTCCAAGATGGAACCTTGCCATAATGCCCATGACAGGATCTGATTTAACACCCTGGAGCACATTGACGGCTTTAGCGGGTTCGCCGTCAAGAAGATAAATTCTTCCCATCTCAAGAAGTATCATTGGGTCGAAAACATTCATGGAAAGAGCTTTTTTAAGGTGAAACAAGGCTTTCTCTCTCATGAATTTTCTGGCATAGATAAGACCCATTCCATAATGTATTGCAGGGTTTAAAGGATCATTTTGAAGTTGTGTTGACAGTTGATTAAATGTTGGTTTGATATCAGCATAAAGTCCGAGAAGCCGATATTTTACCATATCAAACCTGAACTCTTTGCACTCTGCTTTCTTTTTAGAAGGGGTGTAACCTGAGAGAATTGTGTCAACATGGGCGATCCGTTTTCCGGTTCCTGGATGGGTCTTAACATAGTCAGGAATTGCTTCAACCCCCTGAAAATCAGATGCCCTGATTTTCATTAAGCCTGTTTGAAGTCCCACGGGAGAAAAGCACGACTGTTTTAAAAACATGATACCTTTTTCATCAGCCTCTGTCTCATTATCCCTTGTAAAGGCCAGCATGGCAGTTTGGCCAACAGCCATTGAACCTTGCATAACAGCTGTCCCGACATCACCGCCTGATTGACTGCCGATTATTACACCTGCCAGCATTCCTGCAAGACTTCCTACACTGACAAGTTTTGAACGGTCAATTGATTCAGATACATGCCGGCTTGCTGCATGGGCAATTTCATGTGCTATAATGCCTGCCAGTTCATCAATTGAATCAAGTGATGTGATGAGTCCTCTATAGATAAAAATATTGGCAGCAGGACTTGCAAAGGCATTGAACACATCATCATCAACAAGGTTAAACGAGTAGTCAAAGGGCTGAGAAGGTAAAAAAGAGAGTATGTGACGGCCCACCCGGGTGATCATATGATCAGCAATGGGATCATTTAATATCATCTGTTGTTTTTCTACCATTTCCATGAATTCTTTCCCGATTTCCTTCTCCTTTGGTATGGATACGGCAAAGCTGTCGGTCAAGGGAATCAGGAAGAGTATAAACAGGCTGCAAACTATAGAGAATATTTTATGCTGGTTTTTAAATAGTAACAAATTCAGTGTGTTCCATTACTGTTATAATTTTAAAATTAATGATGTAACCTATTATTATCAATAAAATCTAAAAAAAAAGCAATGATTATTCTTTTAAACATGCTGTTACACGATAGATAATTTTTTTAAATTCAAGGCGGGAAAAAATTTTAACCACAGACATACAAATAGTATTTCGAGGACTAAAATTTTTTACCAACGAAGAAGTTGAG
>JBDLIV010000314.1:0-3055 GCA_039714675.1 Thermodesulfobacteriota bacterium | reverse complement strand
TTTTTTTTAAACTTAATTTTTTATTAAACTTCCTATTAAAAAGGCATTATTATATCAAGAAATTTGAATAATAAGCAACAGTGAATAAAAGTTTCTGAAGCCAATAAAATTTTAGTTTTAAAATCGTGGGTAACACTGACAGGCCGCAGATAGATGAGGGAAGCATAAGAGATACCTGTGAGACAAGTTGCAATTAGTTGAGACAAATTTAATAATATTCAGCTTCCACCCATTAGCGGCCGGATATAATCAGCTAAGGATTTTATTGAATTCAGGACTTCAACACTTGTTTCCTTTGATGTGATTCTGACCTTAAAATCTGATTGTATCATTGTCATAATCTCAACAGCATCAAGCGAGTCCAGTCCAAGAGGTGAATCAGGTCCGATTAGCGGTGAATTGATTGTCATTTCATCTGGTACAGGTTCAGTAAATTCGCAAATATTAATAATAGAATTTAACAACTTTTGTTCAAGTTCATTTATGTCAGCTAATATCATTTCATATCTCCACATTAAAATACTCTTTTAAATAGATGGATGTTCCCTATAAAAAATAAAAAAACAGGAAAGTAACAGGGTAATTATAAAAAAAGAAAGCAGCGCAATAATTTCAGGCAGTGCTGATTGCAGTCCGCCACCCCTTAACAGTATGTCATAAAAGGCATTTTGCCCCCAGCACAATGGCGACAGAATAGACAAAGGCTGCATAAATGAGGGCATAGCATAAAGCGGTATCATAATTCCTCCTATGGCAGCTGCAATAACAACCGAAACCGGTGCAAACATGGATGCCTGTTCATATGTTTTCATGACTGTGCCAAGCAGTATGCCATATCCTGTTGCTGCAAATATTGAGCTTAAAAGAATAAGGGAAAAGGTGAAATAATGCTGACCTGCCTCAAAAGCAGGCGCGTTAAATAAAGGCAAAATATATTTTCCTATAAAAAGAATAATTCCGAACTGCCCGAAACAAACCATTGTGTAGGCTGCAATTTTTCCTGACATAAGTGTAAAATAAGATACAGGCATTGCTTTTAATCTTAACATTGTACCTGTATCTCTTTCATTTATAAGAGAACCTGCAATGGGCACAACAATAAAAAATATTCCAAACAAAGACCATGCAGGGATGTTTTGCTGCACTGATGTCGGCGGTTTAACAAATCCCATCTGCGTTGCAGATTTTTCATTTATAATGATTGTCTTGGAATCATTTTTCTCCAGATCATTTAAAAAGGTTGTATCAAAGGTTTCAGGAAAAAATGGTCTGAACTCTTCAGGGATGCCTGTTTTAATTTTTTCAGGCAAAAGATCAAGAAAATTTTTAAGCTTTAACTTCTGTTCTACTCCTATGACAACTCTGCTTAAAATATTATTTATTGCAATTTTGTAGCTGCCCTGAATGGTTGGATCAAAATAAAGAGTTATTTCAGGGATAACAACTTCTGTTTTACTATTTGTTCCCAGCATATTTTTTTTTACATGGTTAAAACTTTTTTGCTTAACAGCACTTGTAATACCTTCAGGCAATATAATACAGAACTGGTATGTTCCTTCTGACACAGCTCTGTTTGCATCATTCACGGTAACAGCAGCACCTTTGAATTCTTTTACAAGCTCAATAGTGTCAGAGTCTTCAAGAAGTTTTTCAATATTCTGGCTGATTTCACCTCTATCATGATCAATAAAAAGAACCTTTATATTTGCTTTAAGAACATTCTCCTGTACAAGGGTGATAAGAAGAACCAGAAACGCAGGCATGATAAAAAGAAGCAAAAGACCTGTTTTATCTCTGAACAGAAGAATAAGTTCTTTTTGGATGGAAGCTGTTAATCTCATCATATTCTTATCAGTCCCTCAACTTTTTGCCTGTGAGTTTTAAAAAAAGCTCGGAAAGATCAGAGCAGTCATGATTATCGTCTATCAGGTTCTGCGGATTCCCGGTACTGATTATTCTGCCATTGTCAATAATTGAAACACGAGAACACAATTTTTGAATCTCTTCCATGTAATGGCTTGTGTAAATCATGGATATACCTTGTTCCTTCAGCATGACCAGGTTTTCCATTATCAGGTTTCTTGATTGTGCATCAATTCCCACGGTTGGTTCATCAAGTAAAAGCAGGGCCGGCTTGTGCAGAATTCCGGCAAGCAGGTTTATTCTTCTTTTCATACCTCCTGAATATGTACTGACTTTTAAGTCTGCCTTTTCTTTAAGGCCGAATATTTCAAGATACGTTTCAATGTCTTTTTTAAGCTGCCTTTTTTTTATTCCGTACATCCTGCCATAATAATAAAGGTTTTCTCTGCCTGTAAGATTTGAGTAAAGTGCAATTTCCTGGGGTATGAGACCAATTTGTTTTCTAATGGCCCCAATGTTTCCGGTCAGGCTTTTCCCACAGATTTTAACATTTCCTTTCCCAGGTTTTAAAAGGGTGGCAATGATTGAGATAAGAGTTGTCTTTCCTGCACCGTTAGGACCTATAACACCGTACAGCTTACCTTTTTTGATGCTGACACTAATATTGTCCAAAGCGGGTTTTAATGCCCTTTTATAAGTGAATGAAAGATTTTCGGCTTCAAAAATATATTCTTTGGAACTTGTCATACTATTTCAATCAATTCCTGATATATCTTTTTTTCCATGTCTGAACAGTGAACTAGTATTTCAGCAATTGAATCATATGTGTATTTTGATTTTGCCCGGCCTTTGCATATTCTGGCGCCTGCTGCTGCAAATCTTCTGAGTTCATCGCCTGTCAATGTCATCTGTTCTGAGAGATAGTTTATCCTATCATTTCCAAGTATTGTGGCTGCTTCCTGTAAAAAGGCTGCATACATAAACCTGAACCCGCCGCCGCCTGTTCCGATCTCCTCCTGCATTCTTATAAGTTGACCAAGGTGAAGTCTTGCACTTTCGTCTCCCAGCTTTGAAGGCCATTTTCTGATCCTGCCCGCAAGGAATTTCATCCCTTTTATACCCAAGTTTGGAAAAGGATTTTTAATCATTGCCCTGCAAACCGATTTTATTCCTGACCTGACAGCTTTCTCAA
>JBDLIV010000313.1:0-3056 GCA_039714675.1 Thermodesulfobacteriota bacterium | reverse complement strand
ATATGTCCTGAAAAATGAGCTTGTAGCATATTTCCCTCTGCAGAAATTAAAAAGATATTGTGCAGCTTTTTCAGGTGAAATATTTAAAAGCATTGTATGGGAATCTAATTTTACTCCAGGGGTGAACTCTGCTGCCGAATTTGTTTTAAAGGAATTTTCAATCTGATCACCATTATGGATATCCTCATCCATACAGATAATAGTATCAAAAAAAGTGTTTTCTCCTGCTCTTTGATTAAACCCTGTAATTGTCTGCTCAACCATGACAGCAAGGTTGTCAGAAGATATATTATGGTTTGAAATGGTGCGTACAGCACAAGGTTTTCCCTCTTTTATTAAAACAAGGGTGATTTCACAATCAGTGGCGTGTAAAAATGCAAAATCAGAGAATTTTTTAAACTCTTCCAATCTCAAGCTCTCACTTAAAAAACCAATTGCAGCAGCATATCCGAGAGGGGTAATAATCTTTGGTACAATAGTCTGTTCATCAAGTTTTGTAAAAATTTTTTCAACCATGGATTCAGCAATGGAAGCACTTAAAATAGAATTTGAATCATCTGCTAAATTGAGTATATGAAAATCTGAAATATAGGTTTCATTATTACCTGGCAGGTGAGTTTCAAGTTCAAATGGCAGAATCTGCTCTATTTTTTTTTGTGACTTAAAGGGCAGCTCAAGGTTTCTGAAAGATATCAAAAGATCAGATACAAAAACAATTGCCTTTGAACATGGTTCAAGATCAAGCTTTCCGGCAATAATATCCATTCCTGCTTCAAAAGTATCTAATTTTTCTTCAGTGCCGGATTGAACATCTAGCAGATCTTTAAACAGAACATGACACCGGTTTTTTATTATAGTATTCTTATGGCCCTGTTCAATAACTTTGGCTTTTATACCTCTGTTATCAAGTTCAAGACGTAAAAAAACTTCAGCCATCTATTATTCTCTTTCCATCTGTATAATTCGACATATCCATGTCCCAGACTCTTTTTGCCTCTCTCTTTGTACCCAGCAGCAAAGTTTTATTTTTGAACTGTTTTCCACCCCTTCAGCCTCTATTTTAAAAATATTACTTGAGTAAGATATAACACGCTCAAATTTTTTTTGCTCTTCTTCAGATAATGCTATAACCTTTTTATACCACCCTTTGTCAAGTGAGTTAACAAAAATATCACCCTCTTCACTTTTTTCTTCCCTGAACTCAACAAGATCCTGGGCAAAATCTTCCATTCCTTGGGGAAGAAGAGCTTTGATAACTTCAAGCTTTGCTGTATTAATATTGATCCTTCCTTTATAGGTGTATCTGTTGTTTTCTAAAATTTCACCATCAAGACCATGCACAGTAAAAACATCCTTAAGATCCAGATCTGATGCTGGTTCTTCTGTCTCATCGATATTGCCATCTTTTAAAAGATTTTTTGTAATTCCCTTTACATTCAAAAGTTCATCAACATGATTAAAGGGCCCGTTGGCACATACATATGGAGGATTTAAATCAAGATAATAGTCTGATTCAGCTCCTGAAATACCTGTGATGGCATCATCATCAAGGGAATCCAGCCAGTCCTTGACACAATTTATAATCAAAGCAGGATCCCTTTTATCCAAATCCTTCTCTTCTGAAAGCCTGAGCTGTAACAACCTTTCCCATATTCTTATTTGATCAAAATCAGGCAAATTACCTGGAAATTCTTTAACCATGGCATTTACCTGGATCTTGGACAGTTCATCTGTAATTTTTATGGTTAAATTTTCTCTGGCCAATCCCATTTCATCAACAGCCTGAAACAGTATATCAGAATCTGCCCATGGTTCCTGAATGGAATCAACTCTATTCTTTGCAGCATCTTCACAAAGAATTAATCTGGCAAGATTTATACCGGAAAGAGCATACTGCTCTGCCTGAAACATATCTTTTCCCTTTAGTGTTGCCATGGCCGATTTACCGGTAAATTTTCCAAGTTCCAATGCAGCAGCAACAAGGATAGCAACAATTGCAAGGGTTACAACCAGGGCAGCCCCTTTTTTATTTTGTAAAATTCTATTCAATGGGCTGCCTTTGTGGAATAATATCAAAGGACATGAGATATACCTGCTGCTGATCGCTAGCCCCAAAAGTGAGTTTCAAATCAACAGTTGAGGGAAAAGTATAATTAAATTCCTGTGCTTCAGAATCCCAGTATCTGAATTCATCACCGCTGAAATCTTTATAAACAACCTCAAACCCTGAAATATCTTTGTACAATACTGGATCTGTGCATGACGTTATCTCATCGGAAAAAGGCGGCAGGATATCTGCTCTGCAAAGATCTAAACTTTTGTTTTCATTTTCTCTTACATAATAGATAATCTTTGCAACTCCTTTTCTTTGATCATCACCAAACTTTGCATGTGCCAGAGAGCTGAACACTAATGATGAAACAGTTTTTTGGCCGATGTTCTCTTCACTGCCAGTAAAGCTGTAAGGGTCAGGTTCAGAATCAAATCCCGGTTTTTTATATCTTGGCTTTTGAAGAACAAATATTGACTCAAAATCCAGGCTGATTCTTTTGTAAACATTTGTGATTGTCTCGATTTGTAAAACATCTGCTTTCACACCTTCACTTGAAACAATAAATGCTTTAAAAGTTGAAAAAATCGTTGCAATAACAACTGCAAAAATTGAGATTGCTATTAGTATTTCTAACAAAGTAAAACCCTGTCGACAGCTTGTTACACAACGCCAATTTCCCCAATTTCCACGTTGGAAAAATAAATTTAATCCTCGAAATACTGTATGTATGCCTATGGTTAAATTTATTTTCCGCCTTGAACTATGAAAAATTTGCATTATGTAACAACCTGTCGATTTATTCTGCAGTTATTCATGGGTAAGCCTCCAGGTATTGATTTTATAACTCCTTGACCCGGAAGAGTTGAAAATTTCTATCTCTATGTTTTTAAATTTCTCTTGATTATCCTCACTGATGAAATCATCTATTTCAAAAAAAGATTCTGATATTTCCAGGCGCCACTGAATCCCTGGAAAGTTGTCTGAAAAATCTCCTTCAAACTCA
>JBDLIV010000312.1:0-3076 GCA_039714675.1 Thermodesulfobacteriota bacterium | reverse complement strand
TCTTTCGGTCCAGATGATACTGTTAATTATTTTTGGCTCTACATTTTTGGGTTGGTTTGGATGTTATCTATCCTTAAAACAAATATTAAAATAGTGTTTTTGTCCAAACAAGTATTACTGGTAAGTTGTACAATACTCTTTTTTATAGGTTTGATTACTCTCTTATTATCCACTTCTCCTCTTTTTGCGCAGGATTCAGGTTTTAACAGAGGGATTGTTACGGCATTGAAATTGAATATCCGCAAAAAGCCATCACTCAATTCTGATATTGTCATGGTTGTCGAACAAGGGAAATCGGTTGATATTATTGAGAAACATGATGGTAACGATGGATGGCTTACTGTGATGTATAACAGACGTAAAGGTTATATAAAAAATCGTCCTCAGTTTATAAAACTTATCCAGACTGAGCAAAAAAAAGAGGAACAGCAAAAGATCAAGGGAAAAATTAAAGACCAGAAAAAAATGGTGGAGACTTTTTCCCAAAAGGAAGTTGAAATAATAGAAGGATTAAATGCAATAGATTATGCATTGAACAGGGCACGTTTCAAGGTTTCAGCGCTGTCCGGCGAAATCATGCATCTGGAAAGGAAAATCGAGCAGCTCAACCGGAAGAGGGAACAATTGGACCGGGAGATTGCTGTAAACAGTGGCTATGCCGGTCAGAGACTCAAGGCTCTTTATAAAATGAGTATGATCGGGAGATTAGATGCCATGAGCATGCCAAGTTCTGTTTTTGATTTTTTTCTCAGGCAGAATTCAATGAAACAGATCATTAAATATGATTTTGATTTTCTTGACAGACAGAACCTGGATCTTAAAAAATTTGAAACAGTGGAGCAGCTGCTGCAAAAGCAAATCCATGCAAAAACAATTCTTGAAGCTCAATTGAACGACCAAATAAGGACTAATAAAAAAGAGAGCCAAAAAAGACAACTTGTTTTAAAAGAGATACGTCAAAAAAAAAGTTTATCCCTTGCTGCAGTTGAATCTTTAAAACAGGCAACACGCAACTTAGATAATAAATTTATACAAATGCAGAAAAAGGATAAAAAATCTTTTTTAAAGAAGTCCTCCTTCTCAACCTATAGGGGACGATTAAATATCCCGGTAAAAGGGAAGATTATTTCAAAATACGGTCCTTCAAGGAAAGGAAATTACAAATCCTTCACTTTTCAAAAAGGAATTGATATAAGGGTGGAGAGAGGCGAACCTGTTAAATCCGTGTTTAAAGGAGATGTCATGTTTGCCCAGTGGCTTAAAGGTTATGGGAATTTATTGATTATCAATCATGGAGACAATTATTATACCCTCTATGCCCATGTTGAAGAGATTTTTAAAAAAAAGGGAGAGAGTGTTGAGACCGGTGAAGTTATTGCAACCGCAGGTGACACCGGATCAATAAAAGGATTGTGTCTGCATTTTGAAGTCAGACACCATGGCAAACCTTTAAATCCCATGAAGTGGTTAAAAAAAGGAGCATAAAAAATGAAAAAGAAGCCTTGCAGCATATTCAAGTTCTGGTTGCCCATGGTAATTATAATTTGTCTGTTTTTACTTGTTGCAGTATCCAACAATCCTATGCTGACCCCGGCAGTGGCAGATGATAATAATGACAATACATATAAATCACTGAAACTTTTTACAGATGTCCTGGAAGAGTTGGAAAAAAATTATGTGGACGATGTAAACAGTGAAGAATTGATTCACAATGCCATACAGGGTATGGTGGGGAATCTTGATCCCCACTCAAGTTTTATGCCTCCTGAAGCCTTTGATGAACTCCAGGATGACACAAAGGGAGAATTCTCCGGTATTGGTATTGTGATTACAATGAAAGACAAGATTTTAACCGTGGTATCACCCATTGAAGGAACTCCTGCCTATAAAGCGGGTATTCAGGCCGGGGATATTATTATTAAGATTGATGGTAAATCAACACGGGATATGGCGCTTTGGGAAGCTGTCAACATGATGCGGGGTCCAAGGTTTAAAACTGTGGTAATTACTGTTATCAGAAAAGATGAGCCCAAACCCTTTGAGGTACCTCTTAAGAGGGATCTGATTCCCATGGAAAGCGTAAGAAGTGTTATCATGGCACCTGGATATGGTTATCTTCGTATTACCAATTTCAGAATGAGTACTCTTGATGATATAAAAGAGCATCTTAAAAAACTTGAGTCAGAAAACAATACTTTAAAAGGGCTTATCATGGATCTAAGGGATAATCCAGGTGGTCTTCTGGATCAGGCTGTCAAAATATCTGATCTTTTCCTTGAGCAGGGTGATATTGTTTCCATAAAAGGAAGACAAACAGTCAACACACAGGTTTTTAAAGCATATCCAGAAGATGAAGATCGTAAATATCCCATTGTTGTACTGATTAACGGGGGATCTGCCTCAGCTTCGGAAATTGTGGCAGGTGCCTTGCAGGATCATTCAAGGGCATTGATTCTCGGGACAACTTCCTTTGGAAAAGGATCTGTCCAGACGGTTCGACCTTTAAAGGAAGGATTTGGCATTAAATATACCATTGCAAGATATTATACTCCCAAAGGAAGATCCATACAGGCCAAGGGTATTGTACCTGATATAGAGGTCGAATATGAAATCCTTGAAGAAAAAGAGGAAAAAATATCTGTTTTTGACAGAATGATTAAAGAAAAAGATCTGAAAAATAGTTTAGAGCCTGAAAATATAAAACAATCAGAAAAATCTGAAAAGCAGCCCAAGAAACATCCAAGACGACTTGACATCAGTCAGCTCAAACATGATGCACAGGTAAAAAGAGCTCTTGATATTTTGATAAGCTATGGAGTATTCAGCAAAGTAAATGGCAGCCAAGAAAAAAATTAAGAAAACAGTAAGAAAAAAAAATATAACAAAGAGACATAAAAACCAGAAAAAAACTAAAAAGATACCTTTTCTAAATGAATTTAAAAAAATTCTTGTGGGAATTGCTATCCTTGTTTCTCTCTGTTTAACCTTGGCTATGATAGCTGATATCTTGCTTAAGCCAGGGAGTGTTGTTGACAAAAAGAAAAATCTTACAACCCTTAAAAAGCAGCAGAAAAAA
>JBDLIV010000311.1:0-3084 GCA_039714675.1 Thermodesulfobacteriota bacterium | reverse complement strand
TGGTTGACCTTGAGGACATTTCACCATAACGGAATATCATGTATGCATCGGCAGGATTTGTGACATTTTTTAGAACTGCATCAATCTCAACGTTACCCACTTTAAATCGGGTTGCAAGCCTTGCTCTGAACCCTGATGGATCAGCTTTTGCTCTGAAATTAAAATTTTTCATCCAGTCAAAATCACCCGCTATAACCGATGCTGAAGAAAACAGTGCAATTACTGCAATGATAAAAAATATTTTTAATGTTTTCATTTAAAACTCCTTTTATTATCAGGTTTCATTCTCTTTTTTTGATACCAATAAATTAATCCCATTTTAGTTAATCTTTAATTTAGGCATCTGTTTTGTCTTTTTTGGATCAAATTTTGCTTTTTTAATTTTTTTAAAGGTCTTAATTCCTTCTGTAAAGGTATAATCCGGTTTTGTTCCCTCATGGGTATGAAGCTCTATTGTTCCCATTTTTAATTCCAGCATGTTTAAAGGAATCCATTCAGTGGCAAATGTTCTGGAAAAGTTTTTATAACCAGCATTTACTCCTACCCTCACTTCCGGTGTAATGGAAAGGCCCATGCGGTAAGTTGGTTCACTGAGTTTAAATCCAAACTGCTGGGAAACCAAATCTTGGCCTGAAGGCGGTGACAGGCGGGGCAGGTGAAGGTTAAAGGGTTTATAGCCTGGTTTGTCAAACATCATGCTCACAGAACTGGCAGGATTTCCATTGTAAAAAGGAGTAAATTTTAAAATTGCTTTTCCTGTTCCGTTTACATGGAAGCCAGTCTGGACAAATCCGGTCATGACTGAAAATTCCAGGGTAGTTTGCGTGATTTCCGGCGGTATGGGAATATGAAAACCGCAGTTGGTACAATTGGCCCCCCAGGGCGGCCTGGCATTTTGGCTGTAATTGAGTCCAAATCCGTTAAAGGGCTTGTGGGCAAGATCTTTCCACAATGCGCGCAGCTTAAATCCAAACCCGAGTTGTTGTTCCAGCACCACTTCGTTGCCGCGAAAGATTTTGGATGGGCTCATGCCGGTTCGTTTATAATAATTTTCGTCCGCATCAAGGGTTTGTGCTGTCATTCTCCCCTGGAGATTATCCAGGTTGTCCCTTACATCATAACGATATATATTGGTGGGCGAAAGCTCTCCAGTTGCCCTTACAGGCACACGAAGCCCAAATCCATATCCTCCTCCTATAGTTACCCTGAAAAAGCCAGAGTTGTAACTCCATTTTCGTTCCCACTGCCAGGAATGTCCTCTGGTAAATCCGGTTAAAAATTCTGCCGTAAAAGTATGTTTGCCGCTTTTACTGTATTCAGGCATTTTTGGATCTTTAGGCATCATTTGAAGAGGTTTGGTTTCTAACTGGGTCACGGGAACAAATTTTACCGGTGGAGATACCCTGTTCAGCTCCTTGAGGACTGGTAACGAAACAGGTTGAAGTTTCTTGAAATTCAATCTTCCGTTTTGAACCCCGGGATACATTGTTATACCTTTAACCGGTTTTGGGATAAATTTGGGTACCACAATTGTATCTTCAATGGTCAGTTCTCCCTTGCCTGCTGCAATAGCATCAAGGACAGCCTGCTTTCCTTTTGCTGCTGCTTTTCGAATGGGATCACCTGGTTCCAGGCTGTTAACGGTTTTCATCAGCTCTGAAAGCCCTTTTTTACTTTCCGGATCCAAGGCATTGAAATCAATTCTTTTTGAGTGTTTCTGTCGAGACAAATAGGATTTAAAGGTCGGGGATATCTGTTTCATCTCTTTTGGATTCAATACAGTAATCGTCATGCTTTTTCGTAATACAAAGGAATCTTCAAATTCAATAGCTTCGTCTAGTATGACCGGTTTTGAGAGGATTGTTTTGCCGATTATTGCACGTTGATTGACAATATTTGTATATTTGTTGATCGGTTTGAAAGCAACTCTGGCAACCGCTTTCAGTGGTGTTGTTGATGTCTTGCCCAATTGTATCTGCTGGTTGCCTAAGGATGCAATTGTTCCTTTTTTGAGGGGTGTTTGATATTTAATTTTACCTGCCAGAGTCTGGTTAGGTTCAATGGTTTTATTCCTGACCGGAGCAAGGGGTGCTGCAACCGTAAGAGGGTCCTGGGCAAAACACTCTGAAACCAGAAAAAAGGTACATAAGGTGCTGAGTGCCAGCCATGTGATCAAGTATTTGCCAAACCAGGAACGTATCATAATTTCTCCTTTTTCATACCAATTATCCAAATAGTATTGTTTAAAATTTGTTGTTATTTAATCTGTTTTAATGAAACCTAACTGTTTTGTGACCCGGGCAATTAAAATTTATCTTTTGCCCCAAGTATCAAAGTGAGTCAGTTTATATATATCTGGTATTAAGCTCCTTCAAATTTTTATATTAAAGCAATATTCTGAAAAAAGGATGCAAAATATATTCCACCCTATTCAGGAATTGGATTATAATATTTTTAATATAATAAAAACTCACGTTATTTGCATGATCATGGTTAAATTTTTGATGAAAAATTGTTTTGATTCATATCAGTATATTGAAAATTTTAAAGTTTGGATTTTATCTATTTTGTGGGGTGTCAAAATTTGATCTGGTAGAGAAAAAGTGGACATCCATGATAAGTTATGTCAAAAAAACGGGAGTTAATGACTAAAACATCTTGAAATTAGATAAGAAAAAAGTAAGGTAAAAATGATTTTAGCTAGTCTTGGCGTGAAATTGGAAAATACAATTTGTTGTAATAAAGAAGAAAAATGGCGGAAGTGCATGGGAATCGAACCCACCCGGGACGGTTCTAGCGCCCCACATCGGATTTGAAGTCCGAGGGCCTCACCAGTAAGCCGCGCACTTCCTTAAAGGTTTTCAACGGTCGTTGACTTAGGTGTCAATATAGTGCCAACAGAAGTTGTTTATAACATAACTCCAGAATGAATACTACCTTTATATCAATAGCACCTGAAATAAAGAAGGCAGAGCCAACTTAATGACCCTGCCCTCTTATTAAAATTGTATTAAATTATTACTGAACTTTTCCTTTTAATCCTGATAAATTTATTACAGTGAGGGCAGGCAAGAGTAAGACTTA
>JBDLIV010000310.1:0-3085 GCA_039714675.1 Thermodesulfobacteriota bacterium | reverse complement strand
TGGACAGGCAGAAAAAGAGAAGAAGCAGAGTGGATAAACATGCAGGATATACCATCAGTGTTGTTGGCAGCAAAGGCGGGGTCGGTACCACCACCATTGCTGTAAATCTTGCTACAACACTTGCAATGGCAAATAAAGAGTTGTCTGTTGCACTGTTGGATATGAATATCCTGTTTGGAGAAGTACCCATGTTCCTTGATATCTCTCCAAAATATCACTGGGGTGATATTACAAAAAATATGGATCGTCTTGATGAGTTTTTCCTGTCAAATATTTTGTCTGCACACTCTTCAGGTGTCAAAGTATTGCCGTCTCCAAGGTATCTGAATAATCATCCTGTGCCCACCCCGCCTGTAATGGATGTGCTGCTTGATTTGATGGCAAAGAAATATGATTATATTATTATTGATCTGGGGCAGTCATTGAGTGAAACAGCATTGAAAATTCTACAGCGCTCTGATCTTATTCAACTTATTGCCATCCAGAGTCTTCCATGTCTGTCAAATACCAACAGGCTGATTAAATCATTTGTAGATTTTGGATCCATCAATAAAGGTAAGATCGATATGGTGATGAACAGATATTTTAAAAAAAGCATGGTTTCTCTTGCCAATGCAGAAGACGGCATTGGTCAAAAAATGTCATGGCTCATTCCAAATGATTATGCAAATACAATGTCTGCAATAAATTCCGGTAAGGCTTTATATCAGATTGCTCCGCGGTCAAAAATTGTTGATAGTTTTAATGACTATGTTGGAAAGCTTCTGCCCGATGGACAACAGGAGAGCAAAAAATGGAAATGGTTTTAAGGCTGGTTTATAATCTAAGTATTTGAAAGGAGTATTAAGTGGAAAACAGTGTTACAGAATCAGGTACCAGTCCAATTTTTGGTAAATATCTGCCCGATGAATATTTTGAATTTAAATCCAGAATTCATGATAAGCTGCTTGATATTATAGATCTCTCTCTGATTGAATCTGTTGATCAGGAAAAACTGGAAAAGCAGATCATGCATTTAACAGAAAAGATATTGCTTGAACAGGCAAGTCAGCTGCCTCTCAATTTTAAGGAGAGGGAAACCATTATTTCCGAGATTGTGGATGAAGTACTTGGTCTTGGTCCTTTGGAACCTTTTTTAAAAGATCCTACTATTTCAGATATTCTTGTTAACTCCTATAACCAGATTTATGTTGAACGGTATGGTAAATTAGAGCCCACAGATATCAGGTTCAAAGATGATGCACATCTGATGAAGATTATTGATAAAATTGTATCGCTTGTGGGCAGACGGATTGATGAATCCAATCCCATGGTTGATGCAAGACTTGCCGATGGATCAAGGGTAAATGTCGTCATACCCCCTATTGCACTTGATGGTCCCATGATGTCTATCCGGCGCTTTGCTGTGATACCTCTTGAACTTGAGGATCTGGTTAATAATAAGACACTTGTTCCTGAACTCCAGGATATTTTAAAGGGACTGGTCAAAGCAAAGCTCAATATATTGATCTCCGGTGGAACAGGCAGTGGTAAAACCACCTTTTTAAATGTGCTTTCCAGGTTTATACCTGAAACCGAAAGAATTGTAACCATAGAAGATGCAGCAGAGCTTCAGTTAAAGCAGGACCATCTTGTAAGAATGGAAACCCGGCCGGCAAATATAGAGGGAAAAGGAGAGATCCTGCAGCGTGATCTTGTTGTAAACAGTCTTCGTATGCGTCCAAGCCGCATTATTGTCGGAGAGGTTCGCGGGGCAGAATCCTTTGATATGCTCCAGGCAATGAATACCGGGCATGACGGTTCATTAACAACTATTCATGCAAATACTCCACGGGATGCATTAATGAGACTTGAGACCATGGTTGCAATGGCAAAGTTTGATATACCCAGTGAATTTTTAAGAAAATTTGTCAGTTCTGCAATACATATTATAATTCAGGTTGCAAGACTGTCAGACGGTAAAAGAAGATTAATCAGTCTCCAGGAAATTACCGGTATGGAGGGAAATATGATAACCATGCAGGAGATTTTTTCTTTTAAACAGACAAGAGTGGACTCAAAAGGTAATGTCCGCGGAAAATTTCAATTTAATGGCATCCGGCCCAAATTTCTTGAAAAATTTCGGGTTGCCGGGATAAAAGTTGATAATAAACAGTTTGATCCCTCATTCAGTATAGAGGTGTAAGCCGGAAAGGAAAACAATATGGACTTTGTGATTATCGGTGTTGTAATTTTTATTTTGACTATTATCATTATTGAGGCATCTCTATTTGCCTACCGCAATCTGGCTGTTACACAAAGAGCGAAAATAAAAAAAAGGCTCCAAAAATACACTTATATTGAAAATGATTTTGGTGAAATTTTAAAAACAAGAGAATACAGCGGCATTCCTTTTCTTAACCGCATATTTTCATACCTGACCCTTACTAAAAAACTGGATAAAATTATTATTCAATCAAACTCAAAATATTCTTTGGGTTTTTTTATGCTTTTATCAGCTTTGCTCGGGGTATGCGGAGTTCTTGCAGGTCAATATTTTTTCAATAATTTATTGCTGGCAATTCCAATTGGTATTATTCTGATATTTATTCCCTATGTCTATCTTGTGAATTTAAAAACCAGAAGGATTTTAAAATTTCAAAGCCAGCTCCATGAAGCGCTTGACCTGGTGGCAAGGGCATTACGTGCAGGCCACTCTTTTACAAGCAGTATGAAACTTGCTGCTGATGAATTTGGAGATCCCCTTGGAACAGAATTTGAGACAACACTGGACGAGATTAATTTCGGGGTCAGTGTCCCTGATGCATTAAAAGGTCTTACAGAGCGTATTGACTGCAGTGAAGTAAAATATTTTGTTATTGCTGTAATCATACAGAGAGAAACCGGGGGTAATCTTGCAGAGCTGATTGAAAGCCTTGCCCATATAATTCGTGAACGTTTCAAGTTTGACGGAAAAGTCAAGATCCTGACGGCAGAGGGGCGGTTGTCTGCTGTTATTCTTGTTGGGCTGCCTATTTTAATCGGGGTGTGGCTTCAGATTTCAAACCCTGATTATATAAAACCCCTTTTTACTGACCCTATTGGT
>JBDLIV010000309.1:0-3094 GCA_039714675.1 Thermodesulfobacteriota bacterium | reverse complement strand
CATGGCGCCCACGGCTATTTAATAGGTCAATTCCTCTCTCACAACTCCAATATAAGAACAGATGAGTATGGGGGTTCAATTGAAAACAGAACACGATTTTTGTTTGAAGTCATAGAAGATATTAGATTAAAAACAGGAGAGGATTTTCCTGTTGGACTTCGCATCAATGGAAATGATTACAGCGAAAACGGGTGGGAACTTAAGGACACAGTACAGATTGCTCCTGAACTTGAAAAAACCGGTCTTGCATATTTACATATTTCAGGCGGGGTTTACGGATCAACTGAATTGACCATCCCTTCCATGTACACTAAACATGGTTGTTTTGTACATCTTGCCAGGGAAGTTAAAAAGCATGTCTCCATCCCTGTTGTGACCGTGGGCAGGATTAAATATCCTGATCATGCTGAACAGATTCTCAAAGATGGGGATGCTGATATTATATCCATGGGCAGATCTTTCCTTGCAGACCCTGAATATGCCAATAAAGCAAAAGCTGGAAATTTTGAACAGATCCGCCCATGCCTTGGCTGCTGTCTCGGGTGTATCCATGCAGTTCTTATGAACAAAGAGCCGGGCTCATGTGTGGCCAACCCTGATGTTGGCAGGGAATATAAACTTAAAAGTGAGACAAAACCTGAAAAACCTTTAACAATACTTATTGCAGGAGCAGGCCCTGCCGGGATGGCAGCTGCAAGGCAGTCTGCACTACAGGGGCATAAAACTTTTGTGTGTGAAAAAGGGCAGGATTCCGGTGGCTTGCTCTCCCTTGCAGCAAAAGCACCCGGGCGCGGAGAGCTTGATGATATTTTAGATTTTTTCAAAAATGAGCTGGACAGATTAAATGTAAATATCCAGTACAACAAAGAGCTTTCTTTGGACCTGATAAATGAAATCAATCCTGACAAGGTAATACTTGCAACAGGTTCAATGCCTGATATGCCAATGATTAAAGGTCTTTTTCAAAGCAAAATGGATGTTGCAACAAATGTTGATGTTATCAAAGGAGAAGAACAGGTTGGAAATAAGGTCATTGTTCTCGGCGGAGGTATGACAGGTCTTATTACAGCTGATTTTCTTAGTGACCAGGGTAAAGAGGTTGTTGTCTTAAACCGCAAAAAAAGCTTTGCAGAAGAGATGTCCAGCAATGACAGGTTTTATCTGCGTGAAAGATTGAATAATGCAAAGGTTACTTTATATAAAAATGTGTCAATTAAACAATTTACAGATAGTGGCGTTATTTTTAAATCCAGTGGAGAAGAAATAGTATTAACTGATTTCAACTCTGTGGTGATTTCAGAAAAACACAGCTCCATCCGAGATGCAAAAAAACTTGAAAAAAAGGTCAAACCAGCCTTTTATCTTATTGGCGATGCAAAATCTCCAAGGCATCTGATGTATTGCATAAGCGAGGCTGATGAAATTATAAAATCATAATCATTGAAAGTTTGTTGCACTCAATTTAAAAATATGGCATTAATTATTGCATGAATAAGCATATTATATGACAGGAGCAATTAAAACATATCAACGATAAGGCCTAAATATAATGAGCAAAGAAGCTAAAGAATTCATAACTGATCTGTTTGAAATATCAGGTATTACAATTAACGGCACAAAACCATATGACATCACTGTCAATAATGAAAATTTTTATGCCAGGATTGTAAAACATGGAGAACTTGGCCTTGGAGAATCCTACATGGATAAATGGTGGGAAGCAGAGGCTGTTGACCAGTTTATAGATAAAATTCTCCGCAAAGACCTTGAGGGTAAGGTCAAAAAAAATATACCGCTTCTCTATAAATATCTTATTGCCCAGATTTTTAACCGCCAGTCAAAAAAGAGAGCTTTCCAGGTTGGCGAAAAACATTATGATATTGGTGAAAGCCTTTATATAAGAATGCTGGACAAACAGATGCAGTACACCTGCGGGTACTGGAAAAATGCCACAACTCTTGATCAGGCCCAGGAAGACAAGCTTGATCTTATCTGCCGCAAACTTGATTTAAAGCCTGGAATGAAAATTCTGGAACTTGGCTGCGGTTATGGTGCTTTTGCCAAATATGCTGCCGAAAAGTATGGAGTCCATGTCACTGGATACACTGTCTCCAAGGATCAGGCAAGATTTGGCAGAGAGCTGAACAAAAATCTGGATGTTGATATTAAATTTGACGATTATCGAAATGCTGAAGGGCTTTTTGACAGGGTTATCTCCATCGGGCTTATGGAGCATGTGGGGCATAAAAATTACAGGACATATATGAAAAAAGTCCACTCCACTTTAAAAGATGATGGAATTGCATTTATCCACACAATTGGTAATAACATAACAAAAACATCCACCAATGCCTGGATTGAAAAATATATTTTCCCCAATGGCAGGCTGCCCTCTATGAGGCTGCTGGGAAAAGCCATGGAAGGTATGTTTGTGATGGAGGACTGGCATAATTTTGGTGAGCATTATGATAAAACCCTGATGGCCTGGTATCAAAACTTTAAAGAGACATGGCCTGAGATAGAGCATAATTATTCCAAAAGATTTTACAGGATGTGGGAGTTTTATCTTCTGTCCTGTGCTGGAGGATTCAGAGCAAGAACCATACAGCTGTGGCAGATCATTATGACCAAAACAGGGAAACCTGCTCCTGACTGCAGAAAAAGCTGATTGTATGCATGATTTTGATGTTATTATTGTTGGCGGAGGCCCGGCAGGTGCAGCCTGTGCCCAAGAACTTCTCCAACACGGTGTTAATGCTGCAATACTTGATAAAGCAGATTTTCCAAGACTTAAGCTGTGTGCCGGCTGGATAACTCCTGAAGTATTCAAAGATCTTAAATGCTGTGTTAATGATTATCCCCATGGTATTATCTGCTTTAAAAAAATATATTTTCATATATCCGGCATCAAACTTCCTTTAAAAACCCGTCAATATTCCATTAGAAGAGTTGAATTTGATGACTGGCTTATAAAAAAATCCAAGGCTCAGATTTTTAAACACAGGGTAAAAAAAATAGAAAAAGAGAAGAATAAATTTATAGTGGATGAACAGTTCCGGGCTAAATTCATCGTAGGAGCAGGAGGCACCAATTG
>JBDLIV010000308.1:0-3105 GCA_039714675.1 Thermodesulfobacteriota bacterium | reverse complement strand
TTGAGCTGATTCCAATGTAAATTCGGTAGAGGCAGGAGTGAGGGTGAATATGACATATGAGAAATAAATGCTCATAAAGTTTGGCTTGACATTTATCCCTTTATATCTTATTTTGTTGCTATAAGAGTAGCAACATAATAATTGTGAGATATAAATATGGAAACATATGCAAATTTAAAAGAACTAGGGTTTTCGCAATATGAAGCTGCATGTTATATGGCGCTTGTGGGTAATCATCCTGTAAACGGATCTCAGTTGAGTAAAATCTCAGGTATTGCAAGGTCAAGAATTTATGATGTATTGCGCAATCTTAATGCCAAAGAATATGTGCTTGAAGTTAATCCAGGGCAATATGTGCCTTTGCCTCCAGATGAACTTATAAGACGCCTGCAAAGCAATTTTGCTAATAATATTGATATGTTTGAGGATCAGATTGCTAAAGTTTCCCTTCAAAATAATTATGAATATGTCTGGAGCATTACCGGGTATGACAATGTAATGGAAAAAGCCATAAAGATGATCATTGAGGCAGAAAAAGAAATCTATGTCAGACTGTTTCCCAAAGCAGACAGACATTTGGATCAATACTTAACTGCTGCTGATAAAAAAGGTGTAAAAATTCGTTATATTGCCATGGGGAAAATTGAAAAAAAATTTGATATTCAGGTTACTCATCCTGATTATGAAAATTTACAAAATACAATAGGTGGACGTTCCATAGATATTATTACAGATAAGAAAGAGGCTCTTGTTGGAATTTTTGAAACTGATAATGAAGATAGTTCACCAATAAACTGGACAAGGAATAGATGGTTTGTCATAGCCAACCGCGACAGCCTGCGCCATGATTTCTATCATAGTTTTCTTGAAAAAACTGTGGATCAAAACTCAGAACTTACAAAAAATGAAAAAAGAATTTATCAAATAATAAAAGAGGATAATTAAGGGGGTGCAAAAATGACACCAAATAGAAAAATTCATTACTTCAGCGGCTTTTCCAATGAAGGTGATAAGGCAATTTTTGATTTTGAAGAAGCTTATGGTGCCCACCATTATGACAGGATCAATCTTGTTGTAAGACATGCAAAAGGCTGCTGGCTGACAGATGAAAATGGCAAAAAATACCTTGACTGTCTTGCAGCATATTCAGCAGCAAACCCGGGACATCATAACCCTGCCATTACAAATGCTGTCATGGATGCTTTGATGGGAAATTATGCCTCTGTATTGTCCAATGTTGTTTATACTGATCCCCTTGGAATCTTTCTTTCTGAAGTTTCAAAATTTGCTCCCCAGATGGCTCCAAGATTTGGGAACCACGGGAATAAAGCTCTTCCAAAAAATGGAGGGGTGGAATCTGTTGAAACAGCAATAAAGACCATGAGATATTATGGTTTCAAGCAAAAAGGAATTAAAGACGGCAGACAGGAGATAATTGTTTTTGATAAAAATTTCCATGGCAGAACAATTTCCATTGTCTCATTCTCTTCAACCAAAAAGTCCAAAGAGGGTTTTGGCCCCTTAACTCCGGGATTTGTATCTGTTGAATTCGGCAATCTTGACCAGGTGAGAAAGGCTGTTAATAAAAATACCTGCGGCATTCTTGTTGAACCAATGCAGGGAGAAGGCGGGATGATTGTTCCTCCTAAAGGTTTTCTCAAAGGTTTAAGAGAAATTGCAGATGAGAACGATCTTCTGCTTGTATGTGATGAAATCCAGGTAGGTATGGGAAGGACAGGCAGGAAATTCTGCTTTGAACATGAAAATATTGTTCCAGATGGAGTTATACTTGGCAAAGCTTTATCAGGAGGTCTTGTTCCCCTCTCTGTCTTTATCACAAATGCAAAAATCATGGATATGGTTTTTTCCAAAGGGTCTGATGGCTCAACATTTGGCGGTTACCCCCTTGCCTGTGTGGCAGGAACTGCATCTTTAAAAGTATTTGAAGAAGAAAAACTGGCAGAGCAGGCAGAAAGAAAGGGAAAGATTCTTAAAGAGAAAATTGAAAAAATTGCAGAAAAATCTTCCCACGTTAAAGAGGTTAGGGGACAGGGGCTTTTTATCGGGATTGAAGTCAAAGAGGGTAATGCCATGGAGTTTTGCAGGAAACTCTTAAAGCTTGGCTTAATAGTCAATGACAGCCACGGCCATACCATAAGAATCTCTCCTCCGCTGATCATCAACGAAGAAGAAATTGATTTTATGGTAGAACAGCTTGAAAAAGTTCTGGTGGATTAACAGAGTGCTTTGACAAGGGAGATTATAACTCAAATAGTCGAAGGAGCCATCAAAAAAAGTTTTTTTATATCCTTTATCTTGACTGATTCATTTTTTTTTAGATAATATACTTGAATATTTATCTTTAATAAAGGCAGAGGGAAAAAATGGATATAAAATATCATATTGAAACAGCATGGAAAAATTGTATTGAAAATGTTGTACCGCTTATCATTCTGACACTTGTGCTTGCTGCGGTAAGTATTTTTTCAGTAGGCATCCTTGCGCCTGTTGCATTTGCAGGATATACACACTCACTTTTTCAATTATTAAAAGCAAACAGGGAACCCAAAGCCCAGGATATTTTTTCACAGCTCAGGTTGTTTTGGCCACTTTTTTTATTCACTCTTGCAGTTTTTATTGTTGCTGTAATAGGTTTTACACTGTTTGTTATTCCAGGTATTATATTTACTGTTGTAATAGGTTATACCTGTCTCTATGTGATTCCGATTATGGTGGATAAAGAATCAGGGCTCATAGATGCCATTCAAGAGAGTATTTCCATGGTAACCAGCTCACCTGTAACCGACCATATTATTGTATTTATAATTTTTGGTGCGCTTACCAGTATTGGCGGGTCATCATTTATCGGATTTTTATTTCTCCAGCCCTTTGCAACACTGTTTCTTCTATCTGTTTATGAACAAACACAATAGAGATATTCTTCCTGCCTGACCTTGTCCTACAAAAAACCTTGCATTTATTGGAAAAATTTCAGATATATGCATGATAGTTCATAAACTGCCAGGGCATGTTATGTCCAGGCTTTAAAATTGTTGTAAAAATCTCTTTAAAGGTAAGTTTTATGGAGTTTTTCAAGGATCTTTC
>JBDLIV010000307.1:0-3107 GCA_039714675.1 Thermodesulfobacteriota bacterium | reverse complement strand
ATGGGTTTAACCATCTATGGCTACGATTTAGCCTGAAAGAAGGAGAACAATATGACCAATTTAAAGGCTTTTATTCCTATTTTACTTTCGATCCTTATTGCTATAGGCGGAAGTTATTTTTTGTACAACTGGGTAAAAGGGAAGGCAGTGCCCAAAGGAGAGGTTGTTGTTAAGGAGAGTAAAGCTATTCCGGTTGTGGTTGCCAAAGTCCCTGTCAAGTGGGGAGTGCGGATAACCGCAGAGATGGTGGAAACAAAACCTTATTTTGAAAACAGCCTGCCCCAGGGTTATTTTTCAAAGGTATCTGATATTACAAATCGGGTGGTTACCACTCCCCTGTTAACTGGAGAACCGGTATTGGAACACAGGCTTGCTGCGACCAGCATGAAAACAGGTGGCATGTCTGCAATTTTAAAGTCCGGTAAAAGGGCGATTTCTGTAAAAGGTAACAATGTTATGGGTATTGCAGGATTTATTAACCCCGGCAACCGTATTGATGTTTTGCTTACCATAAAAGATCCAAAGGGAAAAAAAGAGGTTACAAAGACTGTACTGGAAGATCTGTATGTTCTTGCTGCAGGCCGTCAAATTCAGGAAAACAGTGAGGGCGCTGCTGCACCTGTTGACGTATATACCCTTGAAGTAACACTGGAACAGGGCGAAAGGCTGACACTGGCATCAAATAAAGGAAGACTTCAGTTTGCCTTGAGAGGTTCCATGGATTCAGATGTTGTTTTGACAAAAGGAATTACTGTTCCCGAACTTCTGGATGCTTATGTTTTAAATGGCTCAAAACCTGCTGCTGTAAAAAAAGCTAAAGTAAAGTCAGGCACAGTGAGTAAAAGGTATTATAAGCGCCCAAGGGAAAAAACAAACGTTACAATTGAGATGATTAAAGGGCTTTCAATAAGTAAAAAAAAATTTAAACAATAGCAATTATAACCTTTGACCAGGAGAAACATTTAGATGACCAGAATAATACGATATAATAAAATTTTGCTTACATTATTGTTTTTTTTAATGTTTACCACCATCAATTCCCATGCCCTGGATAATTACACCATTAACACTGAAGAGCCTCCAAAAATTGTTATTACATCAGGTAAATCAGCTGTTATAAAAATTGAGGAAAAAATAAAGCGGGTTTCAATCGGCTCTGCTGAAATAGCTGATTATAAGGTGCTTTCTCCAAAAGAGATATATATCAAGGGCAAGGCAGCCGGTATTACCAATATGATCCTCTGGAACAAAGACAGTGTCTCCACGATATTTGATATTGAGGTTACATATGATCTATCCAGATTAAAGGAAAAACTATACCAGATTCTTCCAAATGAAAAAGAGATCAGGATCATGTCAACAAATAATTCTCTGACTTTATCAGGCAGGGTTTCAAGTGCCGGGAATCTCGCCCAGGCATTAGCCCTGGCAAAATCCTATGCACCCAAGGGGAAAGTTAATAATCTGCTTACCGTTGGCGGTACCCACCAGGTAATGCTTGAGGTCAAGATTGCAGAAATGTCCCGGTCTTTGGGAAGGGAGCTTGGGATTGGCCTTGGGCTTGGAGCCCAGAGTGGTAATCTGGCAGTACAAATGCTTTCTGATTTTGGGACATCTGTAACTCCTGCATTTGATGGTTTGTTAGAATATTTTAGTGGAGGAGATACCACATGGACAATGCTGATTAATGCTATGAAATCAAATGGAGAAATTCAAATTCTGGCTGAACCAAATCTCATTGCTCTGAGCGGTCAGACAGCAAGCTTCCTGGCAGGAGGTGAATATCCTGTTCCTGTTCCCAATGAAGATGGTATCACAGTCAGTTATAAGGATTTCGGGATAGGCCTTTCATTTACTCCCAATGTGTTGAGTAAGGATCAAATTAATATTAAAGTTAATTCCAGTGTATCAGAACTTGATTTTTCCACTGCTGTACAATTTTCCGGCTATGTAGTTCCCGGGATCAGTACTCGAAGAGCTGCAACAACGGTTGAACTGGCAGATGGACAAAGTTTTGTTATAGCAGGACTTTTGTCGGAATCCATCCGTGAAAATATTCAAAAATTTCCTTTTCTCGGTGATATACCTTTTCTTGGGACTCTTTTCCGAAGTTCATCATTTTTAAAAAATGAAACTGAACTGGTTATTATTGTAACACCACGATTTGTTAAACCGCTGAATAAAGAGACTCAACCTGTCCCGACTGATTTTTATGAAGAGCCGGATGATACAGATTTTTATTTTAACCTTGGCAGATCATCTGAAAAATCATCACAAAACAGTTCTGACAATGTAAATATGGATGGGCAGTTTGGTCATTCATTTGAGTGAGATAAGAGTAACTAATAAGGGTTAATTAGATTCCATGGAGGAAAATATTGTGAGAAAAATTATGATAATGATTGGAATAGCAATTATATTTTTTGCCTTGTCCGGCTGCAATGGTTATAAGAATCAAAGAGAACTCGCTGTTGATAAGAACTGGGCAAGATCTTTTGAAACTGCCCGATTTACCCAGATTGTAAACCCTGATGCAGGCAATATTGCGGTTGAGGACCAGGGTATGAATGGCATTGCAGTTCAACACAACCATGATAAGTATCAAAAAGATTTTAAAAAACAGGATGCACCAAGCCAGGTTTTTAATATAAACTTGGGCAACCAAATAAAGAAATGAATTCATATGAAACCATTTTTAATAAAATTATCAATAGAGACTTCAATTGTTGAGCATGAATTTAAAAAAGCAGTTAAAGAGTTTGACTCTGTTGAGATTATTACCCAGGCAAGTAAGCAGAATCCTGATCTTGTAGTTTTTGAATTGGCTGATGAAGCAGATTTAGATAAAATTCAAGCTTATATTGAAAAAACTGAAAATACAGAGGTTTTTCTGCTGTCTGATAATTCAGATCCCAATATTCTGATTAAAACAATTCGTATGGGGGTGAAGGAATTCCTTCCCCTGCCGCTTAATGATGATACAATCAATGATGCACTGGTTCGATTTATGGACAGGCAGAAAAAGAGAAGAAGCAGAGTGGATAAACATGCAGGATATACCATCAGTGTTGTTGGCAGCAAAGGCGGGGTCGGTACCACCACCATTG
>JBDLIV010000306.1:0-3115 GCA_039714675.1 Thermodesulfobacteriota bacterium | reverse complement strand
CTTGGATAGACAACCCTTTCTCCCTGTGAAATCCTGTATGCCATTGCAGCCATTGTCCTGATCTTTGAAATCAGACGAAGATAGGTCTTATTCATATCTTCATCTATATCTACCAGTTCAGGGTAAAAGCTTCTCATTGCATTTATCATGGCAGAAAGGATACCCATTGGATGGGATTTTGGAGGATAATTTTGATAAAACCCTTTCATGTTTTCATGGAGAAGAGAAAAATCATTTAAATAGACACTTGTTTTGGTTAATTCTTTCCTGGTTGGCAGTTTACCTGCAATTAACAGGAAAGCGGTCTCCACAAAACTTGAATGTTCGGCAAGCTGCTCAATAGGAATTCCCCGATATCTTAAAATACCCTGTTCACCATTCATATAGGTAATGGTGCTTCTGCAGGTCCCGGTATTTCCAAAGCCCGGATCAAACGTGATATATCCTGTATCCTGTCTCAAGCTTCGGATATCAATTGCCATTTCTCCTTCAGAGCCTTCAATTACAGGTAGTGTCACCTCTTTGCCGTCAATTATTAGCTTTGCAAACTCTTTCAAAAAAATCTCCTTTTTTATATTCAACGCAGTAATCGGGGAAATTGGCGGTTTTCAATCGGTATTATCTTGTTTCACCTGGTACTGTATAGGTCTTACACGATCCACCTGAACACTCTCTCTCCTGGGTTTGAACCCCTTTTGCCTGTCCTGCAGATGAGCTTCCCAAATTAAAATTGGTCTTTGAAACAACTCTTTCAAACTCTTTGGAATCACATTCAGGGCAGCTTACAATCTTATCATCATCTGAACCCATTACAATGACTTCAAAAAATTCTTCACACTTTGAGCATTTAAATTCATATATTGGCATAATTATTTCCTATTTTTAAATAAAGACCATATAAGGTCTTCTCTTTTATCCGTTCCAGGATGTTTATCTTTAAAAAAAATCTCCTTCCACAGGAGACTGTAGCAACTTAATTGTTATGGAGCTTAATCATAATATGGTTTATTGTCAAGATGATACCGGTTCAGCAGATTGTTCTAGAAGCTCTCTGGCATGGGTTAAGGTCGCCTTGGTAATATCTTTGCCGCCTATCATTCTGGCGATTTCTTCAACTCTCTGGTCTGGTGTATCCAAAGGAACAATATTTGTAAATGTCCTCTCGTTAATAATATCTTTGGATATCCTGAACTGATTAACAGCATATTTTGCAATCTGCGCCAGGTGTGTAATGCAAATTACCTGATGCTTTTGTGATAACTGCTTTAACTTGAATCCGACTTTTTCAGAAGTGGCTCCCCCAATACCTGCATCAACTTCATCAAAAATCAGTGTTTCCAGGGAGTTGCTTTTTGACAGGACAGCTTTCAGGGCAAGAACGATTCTGGATAATTCACCACCTGAAGCAATTTTTACAAGAGGCTTTAATGCTTCCCCGGGATTGGGGCTCAGAAGAAATCTGACCCTGTCCATTCCATCGGGTCCAATCCTTTTCCGGTCTGATGATGCAATATCGTCAGACTCTTTTGTGATCTGGCAATTAAAGTCAACTTCAAATTTTGCTTTTCCCATTTCAAGGACATCCAGTTCTTTTCTGGCAAGAGTAGATAAATTTTCTCCTGCTGTTTTTCGCAGGCCTGAAAGTTTTTCTGCCTTTTGTACAATTTGTTTTGAAAATTCCCGGATATCCTTTTTTAGGGTTTTTATCTGATTTTCCATCCTGTCAGCAGTGGAAAGCCTGTTTTCCATAATGTCATACTCTTTGAACAAAGCTTCAAGGCTGCCGCCATATTTTCTTTTCAGCCTGGAAATCAGATCAAGTCTTTGATCGGTCTGTTCAAGGGAGGCCGGGTCTAAGTCAATACATGAAGAAAAATCTCTTAACCCCTGAGCAATATCCTGCAGATCAAACAGAGTTGAAGACAATTGTTCTGTAATTGTTTCAAGTCCCTCTTCTGCTCTGCCGGCTTTTTCAAGATTGTTTCTCAGAGAGGACAATCTTTCAATAACAGATCCCTCTTTGTCATGAATCTCATGGATACCTGCATTGACATCTTCAAATGTTTTTGCTGCATTTACAAGGCTTTGGCGTTTTTTTTCAAGTTTTTCATCTTCATTGGAAAGAATGGCAGCATCACTGATTTCATCTATCTGAAATTGCAGAAAATCCTGCTCTTTTTTCTGCTGCTCCAGATCCTGGTTAAGTTCCCTGATTTTTTTTTTCAGGGGTATAATCTTCTGGTACAGACTTTTTACATCATTTTTAAGATCAATTGTGCCTGCAAACTCATCAAGGATATCAAGGTGATTATCCTCTTTTAAAAGTCCCTGATGGGCATGCTGACTTGAAATACCGGCAAGGTTTTGAGTCACCTTTTTTAAAAGCTCTAAGGTTGACTGCCTTGAATTGATAAACACACGGCTTCGCCCTGAAGATGTTATAATTCTGCGGATAATAAGACCGTCGGAATTTTCAATTCCCTGGTTTTCTAAAATTTTTACAGTATTGGAATTTTTATCAATTTCAAAAAAGGCTTCAAGCTCTGCACTTTTACAGCCTGATCTTACAAGGTCTGCTGAAACTCTTGAACCAAGCAGAAGATTTACAGCCTCAAGAATAATTGATTTTCCCGCACCGGTTTCACCTGTTAATACAGAAAACCCGTTTTTAAATGAAATCTGTATATCATCTATGATTGCAAAGTTTTTTATGTTCAGCGTGCTTAACATAAAGCCTCCTTGCAGATAAAAACAGTGTATACATCCAGGTTGCAATCATGGCAGCTGCAAGCCTTGGTATCCACAGCCAGAACAAAGGCAGACCAAAGGGAAGGAACAGAGCCGGATCTTCTATCATGGCATGGTTAATTCCAATGGAGAGATGAAGTTTGTTTAAATCCTGCTGTTTAAATTTCTTTGATTGTGTCTCTTCAACAATAACAGCAGCTCCGTACGTCAGTCCAAAGATACCTGCTGTAAGCCAGAGCATCCCTGTTGAAGGGCTCAATCCCATAATTTTTAAAAAAGGAGATATCATCCTGGTGATAAAATCTATAATATTAAATGTTTTAGCCAGTTCCAGAATCACCATGAGCGGCATAATAATACAAAAAAT
>JBDLIV010000305.1:0-3122 GCA_039714675.1 Thermodesulfobacteriota bacterium | reverse complement strand
CCATACTCCATAATGACCTGAATAGTATGCTGGTTGTGCAAAACCCATCATATTTTTTAAAGTTCCTGTCATTCCTGCAAGAGAATGGGCTTTAAGAACCGGAACAGATATAATGTAATGACTAAATGCTATTTCAGGAAGGTACATTTCCGGAAAAACAGGACAATTTTTATTTTTTAATATTTTGGTTGTTCCATAATTTAAATCGACTAAAGATATACCATATTTTTCAGCCAGTGTTGTAAATCCGAGATTGTTAAAAACCTCACTTGTTTCACGGTTGGCTTCTCCACATCCCTCAGCAATGATAATTTTTGCTTTTGAATGTTCCTGAATATATTGAATAATAGTTTCACAACATTCAGGTGCAGTTGTAATAGGATGAGGCAAATCTGTTATGAGATTTGGTTTTATTAATATTGCCGATTTCTCCTTTATCAATTCATTAGCTCCAATAACATCAAGAGCTTTTTTTATCGACCTTTCAAAAGACTTGAAATAAACTATTGCACAATCCATTATATATTTTTATCAATATGGTTTAAAATTTTCATTCTTATTTCAATACCTGCTTAATTATATCTTTTACCACATCATAAATTCCAGGAGCTTTACTTGCACTCCTACCAACAATATTTAAAACTTTGATATCCCAGTCAGTAATCCAATTTTTAATAACAGATAAACCTCAAAAGGAATTGAGTCATCATGCAAAGTAACATTTTCAAAATAAGATTCAAAAGAACCTCCTGATAGAGTATGAATTGAAATTAATTTTTTTGTTTTCAAAGCACCAGCAAATTGTTTCAAATCATTCAAATAAGCATGACCACTGACGTGAATTTGAATAAGTTCAGCTTTTTATCTTTTTATAAAAAATTCAAGAATACTAAAAAGGGAAGGAATGTTCAAGTAAAGGCGGGTTAAATTTTATATATTGGTTTTCTTGAACAGTTTTATAGGGTATCTTAATTCAAAAAATTGTTTTTGATTTGTAAGTTTAATGATTTATTCAAATGAAGAAATACAAAATTTGCTATACAAAGAGCTATATTGTTTTAATTTGATCAATGATTTGGCAAACTTAATAATTCAAATCATGTCAAACTGTTATGATTTCACCTGTAGAGAAAATTTTTTAAGGCAACTACTTCATCTCTTTGAGAAAGTATTACTATAACTCTCATTGCTTTTTCAGAGTCCATTTTCCTGTATACTGCCCTGCCTCTTCATCAGGGACATAAATCATATATGTACCATATCCATGGCTCTCTGCCATTGTTCCTGTCAGTTTCCCATGGAAAGTTGCATCTTCAACATTTCCGGAAAACTTCACTTCCATCAGCTTGTTATTTATCCGACCTTTTAAACTGCTCTTAAGACATACTTCTCCCTGACCAGTGGCCGCCTTTTCAACATCAATTACCAAATTGCCTTGAATCATTTGGGCCGTGTCGTTTCCATCTGTCTGCCAGTATACCATTCTCATCTTTCCTATTGCCATTCCTGTTATCTCTCCAACCCAAACATTCTTTTTAACGTCCGGCAGTGGTTTGGGTGAGATGCAACCAGCTAATAGTCCAAAAAAAGTAAAAAAATTTTTAACGCGTTTAATAATTTCACAGTCATCGTAATACCTCCTTAAATTTGGTTAAGTAGTAATAAAAAATTTACGCATCTCAAATTCAAAACAGGGTAAAACAATCTATGTTTAGTACAATAATGTAAAAACTTTCTTCTTGTCAATAGACCTTTGTACAACCCTTTGAATCACAATCAAAAATAACCTTGCTGTGCTTGACAACTCAAGCTTGTATGACTTTGCAAATTGGACAAGAGAGTGTGATATCGAAATGCACTTTTGGAGTTATCAGGATTTTCAAATGAGCATTTGGGACAAAGCATAATAAACATCAGTGATAAGAGTTCTATTACAGCTTGAAACATGCTGTTTTCAAACATTTAAATAAAAATTATTTTTACCTGTTATTCATAAAAATTTGAGTGGCGGTTATTAAAATATCATACAGTAAACTTTCATGGCTTGAGAAAAAATAGATAATCATGTATTTTCCAAAATTATGAAAAAGTCTTCAAAGAACAGACTGACCCCGCAACAGCAGGAACTTTTTCCCGGCAGCAGCCTTTTTCATAAAATTGCAAGGGCTGTCTGCCGTGCCGGCTCATTGCCAAGAAAAGAGCTCCATGAAGCATGGGAAATGGCAAAAAGGATACGACGAAGATACAGGGGCGGCAGGGTTTTAGACCTTGCCTGCGGCCATGGCCTTTTGGCGCATATCATGCTCATCCTTGATGACAGTTCAAAAACTGCCATTGCAGTGGACAAAGAGATCCCGTTAAATGCCAAAAGGTTGTCCAACACATTGATTGAATCCTGGCCAAGACTAAAAAACAGAATTATTTACAAAGAAATGGATATCATGGAAATCACAGTCCTTCCTGATGATATCGTGATATCTGCTCATGCCTGTGGATCTTTAACCGATCTGATTATTGATAAGGCCAGTGAATCTCATGCCAGGGTGGCGGTTCTACCCTGTTGCCATAATGTAAAAGTATCTTCCACAGCCGGACTTGAAGGCTGGATGGACAAAACTCTTGCCATAGATACAGCAAGGGCTGTAAGGATTAGATCAAAGGGATATCAGATTGTGACCCAAAAAATTCCTGAAAGTATCACACCAAAAAACAGGCTGCTCTTAGGAGAATATTTAAGAAACAAATGATCCTTTAACACGGAATTGGCAATCGCCCACATAGTAAATCCATAGCAACAAAACTTGGCCTTGCCATCACTTGCGTTCAACGTAAAATAGTATTCAGCCACTTAAACTCCTTGAATTACCTTATCGTTCATTCTTAATGAATTGATGTGTTTGCGATCCGTGTCCGTGCCAGACACAGTAAAAGGGATTTCTCTGATTGAATTAATCTTTTTTTTGTCGTATATGAATACGGTACAACTTTGAGAAAGGATAAAAGAAAAAGGCAAAAACCATGGTCGAATATGCCATTGTATCAGGAAAAAATTTTTTCAATGGGTTTTTAAGCGCAGTAGAACCAACTATAAATCCGTTAAGAGGACTTTTTGCAAAGATCGG
>JBDLIV010000304.1:0-3126 GCA_039714675.1 Thermodesulfobacteriota bacterium | reverse complement strand
GGTCCAAGATCTATTATCCAGTCAGCGGTTTTAATGACATCCATATTATGCTCAATAATGATTACAGTGTTGCCTGCCTCTGTCAAGCGGGAAAGTACTTTGAGCAGAAGTTTGACATCCTGGAAGTGCAGCCCTGTGGTTGGCTCATCAAGAATGTAGAGAGTTTCACCTGTATCTCTTTTGGCAAGTTCCCTGGCAAGTTTAATTCTCTGAGCTTCCCCGCCTGAAAGTGTGGTGGCTGCCTGACCAAGTTTGATATAGGAAAGCCCCACATCCATTAAAGTATTTAAAATATTTGTAATTTTTGGATGATCTGCAAAAAGCTCTTTTGCCTGCATAACTGAAAGATTCAAGATATCAGAGATGGAGTGATCCCTGTATTTTATCTCAAGGGTTGCACGGTTAAATCTTTTGCCATGGCAGATTTCACAGGGGACAAAAACATCTGCAAGAAAATGCATCTCCACCTTGATATGGCCGTCACCCCTGCATGCCTCACATCTGCCTCCCTTGACATTAAAAGAGTACCTTCCCTTTTTATATCCCCTTGCCCTGGATTCAGGCAGCATGGCAAAAAAATCACGGATATGGTCAAATACCTTGGTATAGGTTGCAGGATTGCTTCTCGGAGTCCTGCCAATGGGCTTTTGATCAATATTAATAATTTTATCCAGATGGGTGAGCCCTCTTATTTTGTCATGCCCTCCCACGGTTATCCTGGAATTATGGAGTTTAACTGCGAGGGCTGGAAATAAAATCTGGTTAATGAGAGTTGATTTTCCAGCTCCTGATACACCTGTTACTGCTACTAAAAGTCCCAGAGGTATCTTTACATTGATGTTCTGCAGATTGTTTTCCGACGCCTTTACAATTGTTATCCATCTGTTCCCGCACTCTTTAGAATTTTTTCTTTTTTTGGGAACTTTTATCTGCTCTTTTCCGGTTAAAAACTTACCGGTTATGGAGAGAGGATTTACTTTAATTTGATCCGGGGTGCCCTGGGCAACAATCTGGCCGCCAAGATGTCCTGCCCCGGGGCCTATATCAACAATCCAGTCTGATTTTTCCATGGTTTCCCTGTCATGTTCGACTATGATCAGGGTATTGCCTATATCCCGCAGATGGTGAAGAGTATGCAGCAGTTTAATATTATCTCTCTGGTGCAGGCCAATTGAAGGTTCATCCAGAATATACAAAACCCCGGTGAGTTCAGATCCAACCTGGGAAGCAAGCCTGATCCTCTGGGATTCGCCGCCTGAAAGGGTTGGACCGCTTCTGTCCAGGGAGAGATAATCAAGACCCACATTGACAAGGAATCCCAGACGGTCTGATATCTCTTTTAATAACTCTTCGGCAATAAGTTTTCTGTTTCCTGTCAAATTCAATCCATTAACAAACTCAAAGCTTTGTTTAATGGTCATGGCTGTCATATCAATAATGGATTTTTTGTTAACATGGACATTCAGTATCTCTTGTTTCAAGCGTCTGCCCTGGCAGGCAGGGCAGGTGCTTGATGTCATAAAAGCTGAATAATATTTTTTCTGGCCTTCGGAGTGGGTAGCCTTATACCGTCTCATAAGAGTATGAACCAGACCTTCATGGGTTCTTGTAAATTTTCCATGAAGCTTTGCCGAATTCCAGTTTACTTTCATTGTTTTTGTGTTGGAGCCATATAAGAGAAGATCTCTATCTTTTTTCGGCAGTTTTTTCCATGGCAGATCAAAATTGATTCCCCACTGATTCTCCATGGCTTTAAGCTGGCTCATTCCCCAGGAGTTATCATTGTTATATCTTGGTTTTTTAATAAAATAATTTTTCCATGGAACCACTGCACCCTGCCGGATGCTCAAATCCTGATCTGGTACAATCTTGTTTACATCCATGGACAAAAGTGTACCAATCCCATTGCAGTCGGGACACATGCCAAGGGGTGAATTAAAAGAGAAAATCTGGGGGGTGAGTTCCGGATATGCAATGCCGCAGCAGGATCTTGATTCACTCATTTTCAGATCTTCCCTGCCAAGCATATGAACAATGATCTGTCCTGATCCGAGTTTTAAAGCATTCTCCACAGAATCTGTCAGACGTTTCTCAAATTTTTTATCATTTTGAACCTTCAGGCGGTCAACAACAACTTCAATGTGATGTTTTTTATTTCTGGCAAGGGTCTGGACATTTTCAAGCTCCTGCACTACTCCGTCAACCCTTACTCTGGCATACCCCTGTTTTTTAAGAGCTTCAAGCCTCTCTTTATGCTCGCCTTTACGATTTTCCACAATTGGAGCAAGAATCAGAATCTTTGAATTTTCAGGTAAATCCATAATCTGGGACACCATGCTCTGGGCATTCCCCTGTCCCACTTTTTTCCCGCATTTATAGCAGTACTGGGTTCCAATTCTGGCAAACAATACCCTTAAATAGTCATAAATCTCCGTAATGGTTCCAACTGTGGATCTTGGATTTTTACTTGCAGCTTTCTGCTCAATGGCAATTGTGGGGGAAAGACCTCTGATTGTATCATATTTTGGTTTTTCCATCTGTCCTATGAACTGTCTTGCGTAGGAGGAGAGGGATTCAACATATCTGCGCTGACCCTCTGCAAAAATTGTATCAAAGGCAAGGCTTGACTTCCCAGACCCTGAAACCCCTGTAAATACAACCATCTGCTTTTTGGGAATATCTATATCAATATCTTTAAGGTTGTGCTCTTTTGCACCTTTGACAATAATTCTGTCAAGCTCTTTGGAACTTGTAACAGCCCCTGTTGATAAACTTATCGGGCCACCATCTTTCATGGATGATTTTTACTCCTGCTCTCTATTTTAATAATATTATACTTCACCATAAAAAACCTGGTACTTTTAAACTGCATTTTTAAAGTATGGTTTAGTGATTTTTTGATTTACTATTTTATATTCTGCAAATATCAAGCCATGAATATGAAATTTGTGAATATAAAATATTTAATTTTTCAAGCCAACCGGTTTACCAAGGATCTCAGACCAGATAATTGCATTTTGCAGGGGATTGGATTTAAAAACATATTTTGCTGCGCCCGGGTGCTGAATCACAGCTTCTTCCCCGGATAAAGACTCTTTGATGTCTTGTTTAATTATATCTTCTTCA
>JBDLIV010000303.1:0-3136 GCA_039714675.1 Thermodesulfobacteriota bacterium | reverse complement strand
TGTCTGCAATTTTTCTGAAAATCAACAGCATAACAATTCCAAATACAGCATAAATGCCAAAGCTTGCAAGATCACTGCACCAGCCTGTAAAGGGGCCTGATATGCTTGACATGAGAATAACTCCCAGGGCTATTAGGATGCCGCCAAGTCCTATTCCGGCTGCAAGATTATTTTTTTTGATCTCCTCTCTTACATTAAAGGATGTAATGTTTTCATAGAGAAAGCCTACAAATAACAGAGTTATCTGGCCTACTATAAAAAAGAGAACAGCACTTAAAATGCCCTGGAAAAATGTTCCGCCTGAACCTGAAAATGATCCGTTAAGAATAAATCCTGTGGCAATGTACATACCTGCTTCAACCATGCCCACAGCAGTATTGCCCACACATTCACTCCCATCGGGCTGTTTAAATATTTTAATGCACTCTTCATCATTATTGATATGGTTAAGCATAATAAAATCATTGATGAATCTGGTTGAAAACATGAATCCAATAATAATAAGGCCGTCAATTATCAATTGAATAATATCAAGGAAAAAACCTTTTGAAACACCGCCCAGAGTTCCTGCAATGGCAATGGCAACCCCGAGATAAAGCCCGGTTCTTCTAAGCCCTACAGCAATATTCCCATCATCAATATGAGTATCATCATCAAAATCTTTTGTGCGCCAGTCATCTATTTTTTTGACTAACAAGATAAAAGCAAGTCCTATGCAGACATTGATAAATCCCTGTCCCAGGCTGGCGAGAGTAGCAGCTATAGTCATTTTTTTCTCCTTAAATTATTTTATTTGCCTTTACTTTTCGGGCCTCCGCCGCGAAGGTTTGCACCTGCTCCCCTGACAGAAGCAGTATGGGCTTTTAAGCCCCCGCTTTTTGCAAAAGTTGAGCTTTGAAATCCTGGTGATTTTTTTATGAAAGAACCACGGGTGCCAAACTTCTGTGATCCTTTTTGATTCTTTCCAAAATATGGTTGGCTGTGCCTGTAATTACTGTTCCAGCTGTTCCATGAATTATACGGATAATAGTATGGCCTGGGAAAGAAGAGGGTAGAAAACAGGGCATATTTTCCATACCATGACCAGAAGCTGTTCCCTGAACTGTTCTGTTTCCACTCTCCATATTTTGAATTGCCCACATAGGCCATACCAGGCGGTGCTGCCTGGGTCAGGCGGTCCTTTTCAAAAACACCATATGGTTTGGCAAGTATGGCCATACCTAAGAATTCAAGATTGGCTTCATAAAAGCTTTCATCAACCTTTTCCCACTCTGTCTCCTGGGTTTCACCATTCTCTTCAAGCAAATATTTGTGAAAATAGGTCTCATTTGAATCTTCAACCCAGAAAGAGGCTGCATTGTGGCTTCTACTGGGCCATTGTGCAGCAGGATTAATGGCCAGTTCTTTCCAGAGATTGCTGCCAATATTGCTTTTAAACTTTGAGCCTGTAAATCCCGCAGTAATGGCGGCAATTGTATCCACATTCTCTTGAGTTAAGGCCTCATAAGCCTCAGTATTGACCTGGCGTTGAAAGGTTGCAAATCCTGGATTATAATAATCCGAGTTTTCATTCCAGGATTCTCTTTTTATAATTACAAAATATTCAACTTTCATATCTTTAAGTACTTTTGTATAACTTAAATAAAGCTGATCCATATCTTTGGTAAACTCTGTCTCAAATATCTTTACTTTTTCAAAGCTTGAAGCAAGAGCACTGGAACTATCTGTAAAAGCTGCATAATCAGCATTTGAACCTGCTGTATGATCTTGATAGGTAGCAGCCACCACATTTAAATCGTTCCTGGATTGTTCTGCAAGATTTGAGAGAGGTGCAAACCTGGTATTGATTTTATCTTTTAAACCGGGAAAATCCTGGTTTGCTATTGCAAAGGAACCGGTTTTAAGTCCATTGACAATCTTTAAGATCGCATCAGCATCTTTTTTTGCCAGGGCTTGTAAATTCTCTGCATTTTTAATTGTTTTCTGAATTGCTGCAGATCTTAAAAACGGATATTTTGACAGGCTCTCAGCATCCTGGATTATTTTGTTAATCCTGATGATCTGCTCCTTTACCGCACTGGCAAGTTCTGGTTTGTTTTTTTTGACCATGGGTAAAAGTTCGTTGTTATACAACTTGTCTGCTCTTTTAAGCTCTTCATGGGCAAGACTGAATTTTTCAGCCCACTTCTCCTTTAGAGCAAATCTTTTGACTCCCTTGAATTCAGAAGAGTTTGTCAAACCTCCATATTTATCTTTGTCTCTATCAATCCGGGTTTGACCTGCCTTTATGGCATCAGGGATGGTATCAGCATGATTTTTAAGCTCTTTGGGAAGACCTGGACCGCATCCTGTAAACAAAGCCATAAGACCTGCCATGGTCAACGCACTGATAAAGCCCATAAGGATATGTTGTCTTTTATGGAATATCCTTACCATGCTTAAATATCTCCTTTGCTGACAATGCTGATATTGTTGGGGATAACTGGACTTGAAGTGTAAATCTGGTATTCATCTTTGCCTGAACCTGACCACTCCTCAATGGTTAAAAATTTTGTGTGGTTTTCATTTTCAAATTCATACATATAAACCTTTTCCTCTTTACTGCCGCGATAATATATTGAGGCCCAGTCATCTTCATACCAGAATTTTTCTCCATTGAGCAAGATCACATCTTTATCATCAGCTATCTGATCAAGGTCGTCTTCATCAATGGATTCTCCTGCATCATCCTTTAGATTCCTGAAAGAGAGACGTTCAAGCGTTATGTATATCTCAAGCTCATCATCAAATTCCCACTCAAAGTAAAAATTTTCTCCTGTTTCAAGGCATAGACAGGTCAATTCATAGATAAAATAGCCTTTTTTCTTTTTGAAATCATCAGAGGTCTCTTCATACCTGTTCATCTCGTTTATAAAATAGGTATTGTTAAGGTATTCAAAAAATGAATGCTGCCCAACATCCTGTAAAGTCAGAGACATTTTTTGTGATTTAGAAACAAGCTGTCCTTTTTTAAGACCTCTTATGGCTGTAAATCTCTCCTTAAAAGATTTTTGTGTTGCAATATCAAGCATGGCATCTCCTCTGTAATTTATTGATTTTCCCGTCTTGCAGTTAATGCATCGGTTCTTGCTCTGAA
>JBDLIV010000302.1:0-3137 GCA_039714675.1 Thermodesulfobacteriota bacterium | reverse complement strand
CCTGATCCGGCCCCACGGGGAACCACAATAAAATTTTGTTTTGACGCTAAATTCAAAATTTGTGAGACTTCATCTTCAGATCCTGGAAAAACAATAACTTCAGGAAGGAACGAGTCTCCCGTGGCATCATAGGAGTAACACAAAAGCTCTTCTTTTTTTCGTGTAACATTTGATTTGCCTGATATTTTTTGAAGAGTTTTGTAAACTGAACCTGAAAAACTCATTTAAAGATTACCAGTTTCAATTTTTTTTGAAAGATATTTGATTTGGTTAAAAAGAGCACTTTTGAGTTTCAACTCTTTTTCAACTGCATTAATGGCATATATGGCAGTTGCATGATATTTATTAAAACTAGTACCAATGGTTTTAATTGGTTGGTCTGTATACTTTCTGGAAAGAAATATGGCCATTTGCCGTGGCTTTACAATTCTCTGTTTTCTGGAAGCAGAGACTATATCTGCAGGAGATATTGAAAACTCTTTACAAACCATTTTTTTAATGGATTCAATTGTAACCTGTTTTTTTGTTTTTGCAATATTCAAAAGTACACTTTTTGCAAGAGCTACATCAATATTGCACCCCATTAACTGTCCTTTTGCAGCAACACCGAACAACCCGCTTTCAAGCTGACGAACATCATCACACAATTCCTGGGCAATATACTCGGTCACCTGATTTGGAATATTATATCCTAAATTTTTTGATTTCTTTTTTAAAATTTTCACTCTTGTTGCATAGTCCGGAGCATCAATTTCAGTGACAAGTCCAAGGGTTAAACGTGATTTTAACTGAGCATTCAGTTTAGGGATATCTTCAGGAAGTTCACATCCTGAAAAAATAATTTTTTTATTTGCTTCAAGAAGATAATCCAGTGTTATGGCAAGCTCTTTTTGTGTTGCATCTTTACCAGACAAAAAATGGACATCTTCGAGAATCAGCACATCACATTTAGTCCTGTATTTTTTCTTAAACTCATCTATACAACCGTTTCTCAAAGAAAATATCATCTCATTTGTAAAATCTTCAGCTGTTATATAATAAACTCTTTTTGAGAGTGAATTTTTTATTATATGATGACCAACAGCCTGGGAGAGATGACTTTTTCCGAGACCTGTTTTGGCCAGAAGATAGAGGATACTGTAGCCGTTTATTTTCCCATGGGCAAGGGACAAGGATGCAGAGTAAGCAAAATTTGAATTGTTTCCCACAACAAAATCATCAAATGTAAACCCTTTATGGAACATCCTCCCATTGTTAAACTTCATGCCAAGTCCTGGCAGGTCCATCTGCCTGGGCTTTTTTGAAATCAGAGGAATAGCCGGGTATGTACCTGTTTTATTATTATTTTTTTTATTGGAAGATACTTGAAAGTCAATATTAATATTATTAAAACCCAGTTTTAAAAACTCTTTTTTAAATATTTGAAGATAATTATCTCTTAAACGTTTGATAAAATAGGAATTGGGGCTGGAGAGCTTAATATGCTGATGATCATGTTCAATAAGCTTAACAGGATCTATCCACATTCTGTAGCTATGGTCAGGTAATATCTTTTTAATTTGATATTTTACTTCTCTCCAGGACGACTCCATCTATTTTAAAACAGCCTCTTTACTATAATTAAAAAGTTCAAACATTTATTTATAAAACAAATATAACCAATACTAACCGCCATGTGACGGATCTTAATCTGTCGTACAATGAAACATGAAAGAGTTAAAGGTTGCAACTGTTCTTTCATATAAATGAATAAAACTGATACTCATAAAAAATATGTATTTTTATTTAATTTCTTTTTATTGGTCAAATCCAATGAGAAATATTAGCAAAATGTTAGCATTTGATTTGGCATAGTTTTTTAATTGATTGATTTTATAAGTTTTTTTATGTGAAACAAAGGTTTTTCCTTTAATAACAATCACTTTTTACAACTATTTATTTTTCCAAGGGATTTTAACATTTCAAAACAAATCTACGATTTAAAAAAAAAATATTTACTTTGATTTACTCTATTTTCCTTTGATTTACATCAAATTAAATAAAAATTGCTCCTTTTTTAAAAATCCAACTTTGACAGTAGTTTCACAATTTTATTTTATATCATCAACCTTTATGTTATAAATATTTTGATGAAACCTTTAAAAAACCTTCCAATCATTGGCATTACAATGGGAGATCCTGTGGGAATCGGCCCTGAGATACTGGTTAAAGCTTTAAACGACCCCAAACTCTATATCATTTGCAAACCCTTGATCATAGGGGATTCGACTATTATCCAACAGGCTCTCAAGCTTTTAAATTTCAATCATAAAAATATCAATATTATAGATGATCCAAAACAAGGTAAATATATGTTTGATTCCTTGGATATCATGAATATTTCAAATATTAATATAGACTGTTCTAAACTTTTAAAACCAAATATTAAAACCGGAACTGCAATGCAGGATTATATCATCAAAGGAGTTGACCTTGCATTAAAAAACCATATTTCAGCTCTTGTCACATGTCCTATTACTAAAACAGCTTTAAAGCTTGCAGGCTCCAAATTTCATGGACATACAGAATTGCTTGCACACAGGAGCAAAACAAAAAATTATGCCATGATGATGGCAGGTGAAAAGCTTAAGGTTGTTCTTGTTACTATCCACATTCCCTTATCCCATGTTTCGGTCAGTTTAACAATTAATGATATTGTCAAAAAAATAAATCTCACCCATACCTCTTTAAAAGAACGCTTTAATATTAAATATCCAAGAATTGCTGTTGCAGGATTAAACCCACATGCAGGGGAAGCCACCATGTTTGGCAATGAAGAAAAAAATATTATTGCTCCTGCTGTCAGGCTTGCAAAAAGAAAAGGATTGACGATTGATGGCCCCCTGCCACCTGATACTGTTTTTTATCAAGCAGTAAATGGCAAATATGATGCTGTTATTTGCATGTACCATGACCAGGGGCTTATTGCGTTTAAACTGATTCATTTTAAGGATGGTGTGAACACTACTCTCGGTCTGCCCATTATCAGGACATCAGTGGATCATGGTACAGCCTATGATATTGCCTGGAAGGGGATTGCAGATCCTTCAAGTCTTGTACAGGCAATTAAAATGGCAGCATTCCAGGCCAATAACAGC
>JBDLIV010000301.1:0-3149 GCA_039714675.1 Thermodesulfobacteriota bacterium | reverse complement strand
GGCCTTGTAACTGAAGCATCAGAAGGAATATTGTGCTTAACTCCCACCAGAGGCTTTATTACAGAACCGCCCTGGACCTCATGATCATATTGACGGATAATCCACTCTTTAGAAGCAATATTGGGTCTTCCAAGCATTTTAAGCAGTAATTTATTAAAATCAGATGGAGAACCTATAACAGGTTCAGTTAATCCTCGAGTTTCAGGAGAGCGCCAGACTGCATCAAATTCCCAGGAGGGGAATCCCTTTTCAAGAAGATCCATATCCACATAGGCACAGGTCTCATCTTTGTATTTGATATGCAGTTTGCCTGTATCTGTATATTCTCCTATGACCGTACTTTCAACTTCATGTAATGCAGAAAGCTCCATAAACCTGTCAAGATTTTCAGGTTTCACAGCAATGGTCATGCGCTCCTGGGATTCTGAAATCCAGATTTCCCACATATCAAGGCCTTCATATTTCAAAGGCACCCTGTCCAGCCACACCACACAGCCATTTGATATCATAGCAGATTCACCAATTGATGAAGACAAGCCCCCTCCCCCGTTATCAGTGATAAAGGGCATTAAACCTTCATCCCTGCAGACAAGAAGGAAATCATGCATCTTTTTCTGGGTATAGGGATCACCAATCTGGACATGACCGGCAGGTGTGTTTTCAGAATAGCTTTCCGAAGATGCTGTAACGCCATGGATCCCATCTTTTCCAACTCTTCCCCCGCTCATGATAATAAGATCGCCAGGAGTTGTTTTCTTTTCATGACTTGGTTTTCCCTTGACTTGATTGGGCATAATTCCAAGGGCAGTTACAAAGACAAGGCTTTTGCCCATATAATTTTTGTTAAACAGGGTCTGGCCAAAGGTTGTGGGAACACCGCTTTTATTTCCCCCATCTTTTACACCCTCTATTACCCCATCAAGAAGTCGTCTTGGATGAAGCGGTGGTTTCAGTGGACCATCATAATTTATATCACCCACACAATAGCCAAAACTTCCCATGAACAGTTTTGAACCAAGTCCTGTTCCCATGGGATCACGGTAAACTCCTACTATACCTGTTATGGCGCCGCCATAGGCTTCCATATTGGAAGGAGAATTATGAGTCTCGCCAGTAACAACATAATTATTTTCGTCATCAAATCTGCCAACTCCTGCATTGTCCCACAATACAGAGACAACCCACTCTTTTTGATCTTTTAATCTTAGAGTAGGCTCCTTGATATATGTTTTAAAAAGGTTTTTCTCAATGACTTCCTCGTTACTGGCAGCATCCTTGTACCTGAAAGTTCCCTGAAAAGTATTATGATTACAGTGGTCACTCCGCGCCTGGGAAATATATTCAAGCTCCAGATCTGTGGGCTCTTTAAGACCTACCTTTTTTCTTGATTCCAATACCTCTGAATCAAGAAAATACTCTCTGATCACAGGGATATCAAGAATATTTAAAGCAAGATTTCTCTGATCTGAGATGTCTGCAAGACCTGCATTTGAACCAATGCTGATGACTTCACAACAGGGAGTATGATCAAGGATAACTTTGGCAGGTTTAACATTTGCTCCTATATCCTTATCCCATTCATCAATATGAAAAACTTTAAACTGCTGGATAATAGAGTTGGACAGAAGCTCCGAGGCCAATTTTTCCACATCTTCACGATTTAACCCTTTGGCTGTAATACAATATCGTTTTGATGTATATATATCCTCATCAGATCTAAAAGCTTTGCCAAGATGATCCTGAATTGCCTCTTTTGCAGTTGCACCTGCATTATCTTTAACTCCCGGTCTAAATCCGATCCAGATACACCAGTCAAATTTTATATCAAGGGGTTTGAGGCTTGAAACCTGGGTTACCGGATTGGTAAGGATTTCATCTTTAATAATTTCAAGCTGCGCTTTATCAAGATCTGATTCAATGGTCACAATATCTATGCATCGTGCATCGTCAATCTTAATACCAAAATAAGAATCTGCCTTTTTTTGAAGTCCAATGCCCTGGGCATCCTTGAGTTCTTTTTTAAGAGCAATCTCAATACCACAAATCATATTATCCACCATTAACCATTCTTACAATATCATTATAAAAAACAAAAACCATTAAAGCTACCAGCACTGCGGCGCCAAATTGAATTAATTTCTCACGCATTTTTTCACTGACTGATTTACCTGTAATGGCTTCAATACCAAAAAACAACAGATGACCTCCATCCAATACAGGAATCGGGAAAAGATTGATAATGCCAAGATTTACAGAAAGCAGAGCAATAAACCAGACAAAATTCATGATACCTGCTTTTGCCTGCTCACCTGCCATCTGGGCAATCATTATAGGCCCTCCCAGATTATCTGCTGATACAGATCCATTGATCATTTTTCCCACAGAGACTATGGTCAGTTTTATCAGCCCGTAAGTATCTTTAACAGAGTGCCAGAAGGCGGCAATTGGATTGAGCCTCTTATTAAAAGACTCTCCAGTACCAACAATGCCTATTACATATTTTTGTATCTCTTCACCAAAAACATTTTTACCAGGCCTGGCAACAGGAGAGAGCACAACTCCAACTAATCTTCTATTACGCTCTACAATAATTTGAAGTTCCTCACCCTTACCATTGCTGATAATCCTTGCAATATCTTCAAAGGATTCTATTTTAGTCTGATTGATTTCCTTTATCACGTCTCCAGGTTTGATTCCTGCTCTTAAAGCTGGTGTATCATCCAGGACCTTGCCCACAACAGGTTTGGCCATATAAATACCTGCAAACTGATAGAGAACATAAAAAATTAAAATGGCAAGTAAAAAATTAAAAACAGGGCCTGCTGCTACAATGATACTTTTTTTCAACAACGATTTTTGTGTGAAAGAGTATTTTTGATCTTCTGGATCAATGGTGGCTCCAGGTTCTTCCCCGACCATTTTAACGTAACCGCCAAGGGGTATGGACGAGAGACAATACTCAGTTTGTCCATATCTTTTTTTCAGTATTTTAGGCCCGAATCCCAGAGAAAATACTTTTACACCCACGCCACACAATCTTGCCGCAATAAAGTGGCCCAATTCATGTATAAAAACAAGAATACCTATAACTATTATAAATGCAAATGCAGAATGTCCCATAAAAACCTTAATTATTTATATTTGTGATC
>JBDLIV010000300.1:0-3152 GCA_039714675.1 Thermodesulfobacteriota bacterium | reverse complement strand
GCGGCCAAAGGTCAGAAAGTTTTTATGAAAGGAGGTATTAAATGAATTCTTTTGATAATAACAGGAAATGTGACAGGAAATATCATAACATGAGAATTATTTATACAGAGTCCACGTCAGAGAAGTGTCATCCTGTAAGAGTGTTGAACTATAGTAAAAATGGTATCTATTTTGAAAATCTGCACCATATTCCGCCTGGTACAACCCTTGTTTTTTACAGCAGGGGAGGGGAACTCCCTGAGCATGTAACCGATGGAAATCTTACAAGTTTTAAATCAATGGCCAAAGCTGAAGTTAAATGGTGCAAAGATCTTAAGGACAGGGATTACCCGCATTTTGGAATTGGAACCCAATATCTTTAAGATGTTGCCACAGGTTATTTTAAGATCAGAACTAAAAAAATTCATTCTCAAGAATCAAAGATGAAAGAGCTATCATTCCGATCAGTTCTCCTCCATCCTCAACTGCAGTTCTTCGTATGCCTGCCCTGTAAATCATGCGGGCTACATAGCGTATATCCATATCAGCAGGCACAGTGATAATTGGTTTTGTCATGATTTCATAGACATGTACTTCAGATGAAGATCGATCTGGTATTATCACTTTTTTTATAAGATCATGAACTGCCACTATGCCCCAGACATCATCTGCATGACGTTTGTTAACAAGCAGATATGACACTTTTTCAGAGCGCATTCTGGCTGCAGCTTCTTTAGCAGTAGCCATACCGTCAATAGATACAATTCCTTTGTGCATCACGTCTCTTACCCGAACTATAGATGTGTCGTTAGGTGCCATAATTCCCTCCCTTTATGAAAATAAGTGTCATTGTTTAAAAGTATTTTTTTTCAACTTCTTTTTTAAATTGTTCTATCTGGCTTTCCAGACCAACAACGTGGTCAACAGGAATAGCAAAGGCAATTCCAGTTCCAGGCTTGTGAAACTCTCCTGCCTGTTTTATAACATCCAGAATTTTAACAGCAATATGTTCTTCCACAAGAAACATTATTATGTCACTCTGGGCTTCAAGGGAGAGTCCAAAAAAGGTCTTGGCTTCGCGAATACCCGTCCCTCTTCCTGGAATAATGGTTGCCCCAGTAGCTCCTGCCTCTTTTGCCTTATCAACAATATGATCAGTGATATCTGCCTTTACCGAGGATAAAATAAGTTTAAAGCGCATTACTTTTCTCCTTTAATTTTGTTTTGCGTTTAGTAAACCAGTGCATTAACTGGGCATAGCCCATAACAGTTATTATTGGACAAAGGCTTGCAAAAGCGATAAGGCCAAAACCGTCTAAAGCAGGATTGCGGCCCGGCACTGTTGAAGCAAGTCCAAGGCCAAGCGCTGCCACCAGTGGCACTGTAACAGTTGAAGTAGTAACCCCGCCGGAATCATATGCCAGAGGAATGATATTTTTCGGGGCAAATATAGTTTGTACAATAACAATCATATAGCCAACAAGAATGTATATATAGAGTGGTGTACCAGAAATAATACGAAATGTTCCCAGGCTTATTCCAAAAGCAACTCCCAAGGCTACTACAATTCTCAATCCCCACTGGTTTATTGTGCCAGCTGACACCTCACTTGCTTTGTATGCCACAGCAATTAAAGATGGTTCAGCAATTGTGGTTGCAAAGCCAATCATTGCGGCAAAAAGGTAAACCCATCCATACGCTTTCCAATCGGCAACCATGGCAATTTTATCAGTACCATAAATAAAGAGAGGGTCAGACAGTTGGGTGGCCATTATATTACCCAGTGGGAAAAGTGCTTTTTCAAGTCCTGCCAGAAACAGAGCAAGACCTATAACAACATAGACACCGCCAACAATAAGACGGCTAATATGGGCAAGGGGCTGGCGTAAAACCAGGAACTGAAAACCTATGATAAGAATAATAATCGGAAGCACATCAATACAGGTACCAAGTAGTATTTGACTGAAACTAAGTATGGATTCCATAAAAATATACCCTTTTTTACCCGAACATTACAAGCCCATAACCCATGACAAAAATCATGGGCAGCAGGGAAGCAAAAGCTATGAGACCAAAACCATCCACAAGAGGGCTACGTCCTCTAATGGATGAGGCAAGTCCCACCCCCAAAGCTGCAACAAGAGGTACTGTTATGGTGGAAGTAGTGACACCACCGGCATCATAGGCCAGGCCAATGATCTCTTTCGGAGCAATGACTGTCATTAACATCACAACAACATAACCACTGATAATGAGATAGTGGACAGGCCAGCCCCGGATGATACGCATGACCCCGATAAGAATGGCAAGACCCACAGAAAAAGCGACTGACATGCGAAGCCCAAAGGCATATTGATTTAAGGAGTCTTTTCCAGGATCAATAAGCCCTCCCTTACTTGCTATTTCTGCTGCTTCTGCAGCCACTGCGATAAGAGCAGGTTCAGCCACTGTGGTAGAAAATCCCAGAGTAAAAGCAAAAAAGAGCAGCCAGAATATACTTCCTTTTTTTGCCAGAGCATGTGCCATGGCCTCACCAATTGGAAACAAGCCCATTTCCAGACCTTGAACAAACAAGCTTAAACCTGCTACCACAAGAAGAGCACCAAAAATAACCTCTCCCATTTGTGGCAGGGGCTGTTTTAAAACAAAAATCTGAAAAAAAGCAATGACGAGAATAATGGGCAGCAGATCAGTAACAGCATTTTTTAATTTTTTTAGGATTATCGATATAATCATTGTTTTCCCATATTCTCCTGGTTAAATATTTAAGAAGTCACAACAGGATCTCTTAAAATAAGTGTTATGGCCTCTTTAGCTGTTCTTGAAATATCAGGAAATGTTTCATCTAATTTTGATATCTGCCTGAGATTATCTGCAGTTCTCATGGTCAGCCTGGCAAAATCTCCAGGCCCGTATTCTGGATGTGCTACAATATTGTCCCATGGTTCATCATGGGCCCAGGCATAGAGAAGCAGGCTGGGCTGAATAAAAAGATTTGGAGCATGGAAACCTTTTTTCAGCATTTTAATGGCAAAGGGTTTTAATCCCTGCCTAGCATCAAGAAAAGCATTCTTGAGACGTTTGGGCAGTGCTTTGGAATATAAAATGTCATCCTTAAACTCTTTTTCATTTACAAATGAACCTATAATAGCAGCAAGCAGGGCAGGGTCTTT
>JBDLIV010000299.1:0-3165 GCA_039714675.1 Thermodesulfobacteriota bacterium | reverse complement strand
TACCAGATAAGAAATGTTGAAGCAAAAGCCATGAGTTCCCAGAACACAAACAAAGTTAGATAGTCACCGCAAAGGGTTACTCCAAGAGAACCTGCTACATAGAGCCATCCTGCAATGTGCTGTCCGCTCTCATTTACATGAAGTCCGTAAATGGAGCCTATCAAAGCCATGATTGTAAATATATTTAAAAATACTAGAGTCAGTTTATCAACTCTGCCGAAAATCAAGTCAAAACCAAGGTAGTTTACAAGGCCGAAACTTTCCGGCAAAGATAAATTCACCTGAATAATTGCAAGTACAGGAACTACAATTAATATAACTTTTTGCAGGCTGATATGAACTCTTTTAACAAAGGGCAGCAGTATGGCGCCAAGAATAAAAAACGTTGTTGGATGCATAAAAATGGAACTATTTATCATAATAATCATCATCCTTTTTAAGCCAGTTTTTATAAAGCCCTTTACAGAACACACTCATTGCAAGACAGCCAAAACCTCCAAACATTGCCCAGAAACCAATAATACTGTCACCCCAGAAATGAGGCTCATGCCTGTGTGCAAACACATCAAAGACAATGGTAAAAATTAAAAATCCGAAAAATATAAACTTCAGACCAGAGGAGTTGTTCCTTAAATATGTAATAATCTGACCCATCATTACCCCGCTATACTTTCAAGAATATTTGCAAAAAAGTTTGTGTCTACAACACCGATAATGTTTAAAAACAGATCCGGATAAAAACCAAATGCCACTGAAAATACGCCTGTAATAAAAAGGGGTATAACCATGAACATGATAAGCGGCTGTTTTTCAAGATTACTGGTTTGACCTCTCTCTTCTTCTGGAGGTTTCCCATAATATGCCTGAATAACTACAGGCAAGAAATATCCTGCATTTAAAAGACTTGAGACAAGAAGCACTGTAAGAATTATCCAGTTGTGAATATCCATGGCACCTATGGCAAGATACCATTTTGTGACAAACCCGCTCACAGGAGGAACTCCAATCATGCTTAAAGAAGCAATGGCAAATGCTGCCATTGTAAGTGGCATTCTTTTGGCAAGCCCGCCCATCTCCCTGATATCTTTTTTACCCGAAGCAACCATGATGGCTCCAGCACAGAAAAAGAGAGTAATTTTTGAAAATGCATGGTTTGTGATATGGATAATCCCGCCTGTAACTCCCATGGGAGTTACCAGAGCCGCACCAAGAATAATATATGAAAGCTGGCTAACTGTGGAATAGGCAAGTCTTGCCTTAAGATTTGTTTTTGTAAGAGCTATGACAGAAGCTGTCAAAATTGTAAAAGAGACAAAATAGGCTGTAAAAATTCCAAGACCTGTGCTTGATAAAAGGTCGGTTCCAAAGGTTGAAAGCATGACACGTACAGTTGAGAACACACCAACCTTTACAACAACAACTGCATGCAAAAGTGCACTCACAGGGGTCGGGGCAACCATTGCAGAAGGAAGCCAGTTATGAAGAGGCATGATACCTGATTTTGCAAAACCGAACAAAAACATCATATAAATTACAATTACAAGGGGTTTGCTGGCGCCAGTCGGAAAAATGCCATCCATGATACCTGTGGCATTGAAATCCAGGGTTCCGCACTGCATATAAAGCAGGACCATTCCTGTTAACAAAAATGCTTTTGATGTAAAAAAGAGATAAACTATATATTTTTGCCCGCCTTCATAGCCTTCTTCATCCTGGTGATGCATGACAAGGGGATAGGTTGCAATGGATACTATTTCATAAAAAAGGTAGAGAGTAAAAAGATTGCCTGCAAAAGCAGCTCCCATGGCACCGCCCACTGATATGGCATAACAGACATAAAATCTTGTCTGGGCATGTTCATCAAGTCCTCTCATGTATCCAACACAGTAAAATGCAGCCAGAATCCATAGAAATGATGAAGTTCCGGCAAACAGCAATCCCATGCCGTCAAGTCGGAATTTTATGCAGACTCCTGGAAGTATTGTAAAAAAAGTATGTTCAGGATGACCACCAGCCAGAATCTGGGGCAGAAAATTTAAGACAGACAAAAATGTCAGTGCTGCCCCGATTACAGCCCATGATTCACGAAGATTGGGTTTTTTTCCGGAAAACATTATCAATAATGCAGTGACCATTGGAATAGCAGTGGTTAAAAAAATCAGGCCAGGTGTATTTGAAATATCCATATAATATTAACCTATTAGTTCCTTGAGACTTTCAGGATCACTTGTGTTATATTTTCTATATACAGCAAGTATGAAACTTACCACTATTGCAGCTTCTGCTGCTGCTATTCCCATTATAAACAGCGTGATTATCTGTCCTGTAGCAGGGTCAGGAGCTGTAAATTTATTGAATGCCATAAAATTAAGCCCTGCCCCATTTAATATAAGCTCAGTTGAAACAAGCATTCCTATAAAGGTTTTATGCCTTATCATTCCATAAAGGCCCATGGCAAAAAGAAATGCTGCAAGAATAAGATAAATGTTGAGATTATTACTTATTGTTATCAAAGTCCTTCCTCCCTTCCGCCTTTTGCAAGAATTATGGAGCCGACAATGGCAATGAGCAGAACAACAGAGATAAGTTCAAAAGCAAGGCAGTATTTTAAAAGCAGAGACTCGCCTATCCATTCAATGGAAAAATCTCCAATTGTTATTGCAGCTGCTTCCCAGGATGTTCTTCCAAGTATAGTAACCACAAGCCCAAGGCCTGCAATTCCCGAAGCAACAATACCAAGAAGTGTATTTCTCCCGATATCATTTTTCTCAGCACTTTCATTTGGCGTAAACCCAACCATAATACCAAACACCAGGACTATACAGACTGCTCCAACATAAATCATTATCTGCATCAGTGTAAGAAATATGCTTCCAAGATAAAAATACAAACCTGCAACTCCAAGAAGGCATACTGCGAGCCCTAAAACCGAGTGCATTAAAATTTTTGCATTAACTGCGAGCAGGGCTCCAACAATTGTTAACAATATAAAAGCCACAAACATTATCTGGGCTATGATCTGGTAATAAGCAATCATTTTGTACCATCCTGTTCAAGGCGTTGAATTAAATCAAAATGAAAGGCATCCCTGGAAAAGGCTGCAATCTCATATTCATCGGAAAATTCAATGGCTTTCTTTTTACACGATTCAACACAAAGGCCGCA
>JBDLIV010000298.1:0-3172 GCA_039714675.1 Thermodesulfobacteriota bacterium | reverse complement strand
AATTGGATCAAGAAGCATTTTTTCAAGTTTTGAATGAATATTTTCAATATCAGATATGGCTTTGGCAGATTTTACTCTTTTTATTAAAAGATAGGTTGAATCCACCTGGGCAGAGATAAGGTCTTCTTCGCTGATAATGCCGGTAATATTACCTGACTGGCCATGGACAACAAGATGGCGCTTATCTTCCTGATTCATTGTTAAAAATGCTTCAAAAACCTGACAGTCAGCAGATATTGAAACCAGAGGCGATGACATGATATTGGAAACAGGCAACTTAAGATCCATGTTGTTTCCAAGTACTTTTTTCCTTAAATCAGCATCTGTTACAATACCTTTAATTCCAAGTTTCTCTTTTTTTATAAATATGGCAGAAGCATTATTTTTGCTCATTTTAAATGCAGCATCTTCAATGCTTGTATCCACAGTACATGTTAAAATATTGGGTCTAAATATTGTATGGATAGGGCGATTGAAAAAGGGCAGGGAAAATTCTTTGTCTTTTATCTGCCTTGAAATTATTCCTGCAAAAGATTTGTTCAGCATGCATTTGCCAAATTCATTGGTAAAATAGTCTTTAAATCCTTGATTCTCTTTGCATAGTTTTAAAAAAGCATCTGCTGTAATAGTTGTAAACAGACAATCTTCAAGAGCAATGAATGAACGTATGGAGACAGCATCATTTAAAAGAATGGAAATACCACCAAAATTATCTCCCGGCTTTAATTCTCCTGTAAGAATCTCCCTGTTACTTTGTACATAATAAAATTTGGCAAGACCTTTGGAGAGAATATAAAATTTTTCAACTTTTGAAATCTCCTGCTCAAACAGGACGTGATTTTTTGCAATTTTTTCAAGGGAAAAATCACTGTTTATCTTTTTTTGTTTATCACTTGAAAGCAGTGATAATGGAGTGTTCAAATATTGTTTTTCCATTTTAGATCCACCTTTCATCATTTTATGCGTAATGGATTCCAGTATTTGGATAAAAAGTTGTTCATATGTAAGGCGCAAGAACTTTTGCAACCGGAGTGTAATGTAGTACATGAGGATTGCAAAATTGTGAAGCAACGAAACAGATGAACAGCTTTTCTTTCAAATATTTAATATTTAAGTCTGGCATAATAGGTTCTCTGTGATGCATCTATAGCATCTTTAAGGGTTAAAATACCATTGCTATTGAGAATATCAATTAATTTTAAAAAAATCTCTGCCGTAGCCATGGCATCACCAAGGGCAGTATGCCTGCCAAGGATATCAACCCCAAGGCGTTTTGCAATACTTTCCATATCATGCTTTTCATGGGATGGGTGCAATATGGCAGATAACAAAAGAGTATCAAGTACGGGATTGGAAAATATAATATTTGTTGTTTTCTCTTTTACTTTTAACATTTTCATATCAAAAGCAATATTATGGCCCACAAGCACACTTTGTGAAGTATAATTTTTAAATATTGGCAGGGTTGCATTAATATCTTTTTCCCCTGCCACCATTTCATAATTAATTCCGTGAATATTGTAGGACTCCAAAGGGATATCTCTTTTGGGATCAACAAGTTCGTCAAAAAGATCCTGGTAGACAATTTTATTATTGGAAATTCTTACAGCTCCAATGGAGATAATTTCATCACCCTTATCAGGGTCCAATCCTGTTGTTTCTGTATCAAAAACCGTGTACATGAGATCTTTTAAATTGGTATCAAGAAGATCAATGTTTTCTTTCCCAGCTTTTACATCTCCTGCTTTAAAGAGATCGAAGTCATAAAATTCAGGTCTTGATGCAGTAAAGACAGCAGAACGCTGTTTCTTTTCTAAGGATGTTTCAGGGTTTAAAGCCTCAAGGACAATATCTGTGATCTGATCATATTTGACTGAAAGTTGATCAAGTGTTGTTAATAAATGTTTGTGCCTCTCTTTATTCACTGATTGATTTATTGCTTTTTCAATTGTGGCAGTATAGTCAGTTATATCCAGCTTTAGTGAATTAAATTTTTCATGGGTTATATCGTATTTATTTATATCCTCGGTAACATCCTGGAAAGTTAGGATAAACCCGGTCATCTCCTTTTTCTGGTCAAGAATGGGGATAGCCTCGGCACTTATTAAATGCCCTGTTTGAATGGGGGTTACAAAAAAAGAAGCTGTATTTTGCTGGTTATCATGAACATGCAGCTCTATATTCTTAATGGCATTTGAAAGCAGACTCTTATCAATGAGTTTAAACAGAGATCGTCCGATTCCTATGAAATATTTATCTTTTTTTGTATGATCATCCTGGGTTAATATAGTTTTTGCAATATTGTTGAACAGAAGTATTCTTCCGTTTTTATTACATATGACAACTCCCTGGGGAAGTTCTGCCATAATGGCGGCAAGCAGATTTCTCTCCTTTTCAGTATCTTTTCTGGCAGCAAGAGCTTGTTCTGTAATGTTTTTATCCATATTTTCAAGATTTTCTGCAAAACTGTTTACAGCAGAAGTTAAGAGATTGATATCCTTGTTTCCGGTGATATTTAATCTGTGGGAATGATTGGATGAAACAATCATGGAGGCTTCACTGCTGATTTTTTTTAAGGGCTTGATGTATTCATTAAATATGAATTCAAGTCCAAAAAAAACTGCGCATCCGGAGATAAAAATAATACCGATAATGTACAAGGAGTATTGATTGAAAATTTTTATCAGGGCAGTGCTCTCTTCAATGTTAAGAGAGTTCCAGAAAAAAAAGAGGATAATAAATATCACTGCTGTCAGGCCCAACAGAGTGAAAGAGACATATTTCCAGAAAGGGTGGGTTTTTTGTTTCATTTGAGGTGTGAGGTATGAGGTGTGAGGTTTCCTAAACTCACACTTCACACCTCATAACTGATTTATGCCTTGCTGCCATAGCCAATTGTTCCCAAAGAGTCTTCAATCTCATCAAGAATGGAGTAATCATCAATGGTAGCAGGTACTTTATAATCTTTCTTGTCTGCTATGGAACGCATGGTTCCACGCAGGATTTTACCGGATCTTGTTTTAGGCAGACGCTTAACAACCACTGCTGTTTTAAATGCAGCAACAGGGCCTATCTTATTTCTGATCTGCAGGATAGCTTCTTTAACAATCTCATCATGATCTCTGTCAACTCCGGCATTTAAGACCATCATGCCAAGAGGGATTTGACCCTT
>JBDLIV010000297.1:0-3174 GCA_039714675.1 Thermodesulfobacteriota bacterium | reverse complement strand
TGTCCCAAAATATCTGTTGTCAGCCATAAAAACTTATTTTCCAATTCCTGGTCAGTGGGAAATGTTGTATGGGGGTCCCATCTGGCTGACATAACTCCTGAGCAGAATTTTATCCCTGTCATGGTTGTGATCTCCACCTCTGACTGGGCTTTATCTGGAAACTCTTTTTGAAACCGTTCATGGGCCTCAATCCGGATCTTATCCATCACATTATGAATATTTTTATCAAAAAGCTTTGGGGGAAGGACCTGGTCCGGACCCACTTCACCATGCACCAATGCTGCAGCAATGGGGAATGCAATATTGTATTGTGCCTCTTCTGTATTTTGAGGATACGCTGTGCTTAAGGCAGCTGATTCTTCAAATGTAAATACCTTGATCTGTTTTATGTCATTGATATCAAGATGGTTTTCTGTAATGACCTTAAGGGCACCATCCACACCGGGCTGCGCCCAGCGGCAGGCACAATAAGGTTTAAAATACAGGCTCATTATTTCATAGGTTTGACCAAAAGAATCGATCCACTCCTTTTTTGGGGAATCATCAAAAATCGGGTTTATACCTGTAAAACCTTTATCAGCCATCAGGACAGACATCATACCCACCATACACCCCCATCCAATACTGTCCTTTCCCATGTTCGGTCTTTGTATACCCTTCATCATAGGGGCAATGGGTGCATGGTATTCTGCAGCACCCAATGCTTGAGAAAAGGATTGCCGAGTCAAACCCAGAAGCTTGCCTGCGGCAGCAGCCCCACCAATGGTACCCCAACTTCCTGAAGAGTGGTAAGTCTCATAGGTTGCATGCCTAATCAATCCAGCCCGAATACCCACTTCATATCCAACGACCATGGCTGTTAGAAATTCTTTCCCTGTAATATGGGAGGCCATTTCTGCAGCAGCCAGTGCCACAGGAAGAATACAGGCACCTGGATGGCCTTTTATACTTCTATAGCCATCATCAATATCCAGGGCATTAGCTGCAAAACCATTGACTAAGGCAGCGCCTGAAGCCGTTGTTTTAGACCCGTGTACCAATATAGTGGCATCATTGCCCTTGAATTGTTCTTGTGCAAAGGCACTCACCAAACCTGCAACAGGGGTATTCTGCCCTGCTATCAAAGCACCCAATGTGTCTAACAGACACCTTTTGGATTGATGTTGAACCTCTTTTTCTAATTGGTCCCAACCGGTTTGCTTAATAAAATTTATTGTGTATTCATTGTTTTCCATAAATTACCCCAAATCATACAAAAAAGAACACAATTTGTTCCTTTATATTTTTGGTCAGGAGTGAATCATTCCGGCACGGACAGACTTTAAAAATGCCATACAAAAATTATCATTTCCAAGGAGCATATCTGCGGTCTTTATGGTTGCCATTATTTTGGAATCCAAGGGATCGATTATGGCTGAATCCATACCAGCATCCATCATAAGGCTTACAAAGGTACGGTTAATAATTTTTCTTTCCGGCAGACCATAAGAGATATTTGAAAGCCCTCCTGTAATATGGACTTGTGGATTGAATTTTTTTATCTGCCTTACTGCATTTAAAACCATGGTGCCTTTTGTGGAATCAGTACTGATTGGCTGGACAAGAGGATCAATATAGATATCATCTTGTTTCATGCCAATGGTTTCAAGTTCAGCAATTAATTTTTGAGCTCTTGCAACTATATCATCGGATGAGGCAGGCATTCCTGCATCATCCATGCAAAGAGCAATAATTTTGCACTCTTTACCCTTTAAAAAAGGCATCATGGCATCAAAACGCTCTTTTTCAAGGCTGATGGAGTTGATCATGGGTGTCTGCTTCACCATGTTGTATGCCATCTCAAGAATAGCAGGATCAGGGCTGTCAAGACACAATGGTACATTTACAATGGATTCAATAGTATTTAAAAGCCATTGCATATCCTCTTTTTCATGCCCTATCCTGGCGCCGGCATTGACATCTATAAAAGATGCTCCTGCCTCCTGCTGTTTTTTTACATCATCTTTTATATAATCAGCATCACGATCTGCCACTGCAGCCTGAACTTTTTTTCTGGAGGTATTAATCCTCTCACCTATAACTTCAAACATTCTATTATTTAAGCCACCTTATTTATAATTAAAAATTAACAAAGTGATACAATTGCTCGCATCCACAATTATTCATTATTAATTGAATTTAAGCTGCCAATGCTTTGGCTTTTTTTGCAGCTGATCCAGCATCCGGGGCCATGGCATCAGCTCCAATATCATCGGCAAAGCCTTGAGTGACAGGTGCGCCGCCTATCATGATTTTAACCTGATCTCTTAATCCGCTTTCAACCACAGCATCAATAGTCTGTTTCATCATTGGCATGGTAGTAGTTAAAAGAGCAGACATGCACAGAATTTTTGCATTTTTCTCTTTAATCTGTTTTACAAACTCTTCCGGTGCAATATCCACCCCGAGATTATGAACTGTAAGGCCGGCACTCTCCATCATCATGGCTACAAGATTCTTTCCAATATCATGGAGATCTCCTTTAACAGTACCAATGATCACACTTCCCCCGGCCGCAGAATCATCTTCTCCGAGAAGGGGTTGTAAAATTTCAACACACTGGCTCATTCCCTGAGCAGCCATAAGTACCTCAGGAATAAACATATCTTCATTTTCCATTTTTTCACCAACAATATCCATACCGGCAATCAACCCTTTATTAAGGATATCAGAGGCTGAGGTGCCTTCTTTTAATGCATCATTCACCAATTGGATTAAACCTTCTACATCAAGCTTGACAAGAGTTTCCTGTATTTTACTAAAATCTGTCATGGATTTCCTTCTCCATTTTAAAAATTATCAATTGTGTAACTACCTGTTAATAAATAAAATTATCAGTTTTTTTTTAATACCTCAATAGCATCTTAAATTAATATGTTAAATTTTTCTTTTATAGCTTTATCAACATCATCAGATATATAAGATGGCTTTGGATTATCAAGCAGCTTTTTTGCTATATTTGCGGCTCTCTGCCTTGTATCAAGGCTGCCTTCTTCTTCCCACTTATCACGGCTTTTCCTGTCTGTCACTCCATTGCCGTTATAATATTGGGTTCTCATATGTGCCATGGTGTGGGGCGAAGTCATAAAATTGCCTCCAGGTCCAACTGAATCAATAACTTCAAGGGCAAGATAT
>JBDLIV010000296.1:0-3187 GCA_039714675.1 Thermodesulfobacteriota bacterium | reverse complement strand
CTGGAGAAAGACCTCGTTAAACAAATCTTCCTGGCTTGGAAAATATCTATAAATAGTTGCAGGAGATATACCTGCTTCCTTGGCAACATCCCGTACACCCACCTTGAAAAATGGTTTTTTTGAAAAAAGTGCAAGAGCAGATTCAATTACAATCTGTTTCCTTGCCAGTTTCTCCTTCTGTTTCAGCTGTCCAAATCTTGATTCCACCACAATAATTACCGCCTTTTATTTGTGTGAACTATGTTTTTTTATTTATCACTTGTTTTACATTGTGGCAAGAGATAAATCCAGATATTGACGACTCTTCTGACAATTGATATATAAACAGCAAATTTAACAGCTAAAGATATTTTGCCATGGAATATAGAATAATTAATAGAGATCTATTTGATTTTGAAATCGGCTATCTGACCAAAAGCCCATGCCTGATTTGTGAAAACAGATCTCAACTGCCCAAATGCCATAATGACTGCAATATCCTGGATAAACTTCAGACGATCCTTGCAAGGGGAATCTCATCCCAGGCATCCAGCATAGAGAGTTAAACAGTTTGAACATATCTGTTTTTCCAGAAAAATCAAAATGCCTTGCAAAAAAACATCTCTCTCCTGAAATTTATAACCTTATTGAGCATAAAAAAACCGATTCAGGTTTCACTCTTTTAAAGGCAATAAATTCCGGAATAAAAAATATAGACAGCTCCATTGGAATATATGCAGGGGATTCAATGTCCTATGACACATTTGCACTGATTTTTGATCCTGTCATCCGTGAATACCATGACTTTCCAGAAGGGAAACAACACAGATCAAATATTAGAAAGATAGAGCTTGCCAATCTTGACCCTGAAAATAGATATATCCGGTCCACACGGATAAGAGTTGCAAGAAATCTTAACAATTTTGACTTTCCCCCCCATATTAATCTGATTTACCGCCAAAAACTTGAAAAAAAAGTTGTATCTGCATTAAAATCCTTAAAAGGAAATTTTCAAGGGCAATATTATCCCTTTAAAAATGATAACAGCAGCAAAAGTCCTGACCAGGAAAAAAAATATTTTCCAAAAGGAGACAGGTTCCAGGATGCTGCAGGTATTAATTCTGATTTCCCAAAATGCAGAGGCGTTTTTAAATCTTTTGACAAACCATTCATGGTGTGGGTGAATGAAGAAGATCACTTAAGAGTCATCTCTCTTAGATTGTCTGCAGATATTGCAAAAGTTTATAATGATGTTTGTACGGGACTTGATAAATTAAATCATCACATTGATTTTGCCTGGCATAATACATACGGGAACCTGACCTCCTGCCCGACTAATCTAGGAACTTCCATGAGAGCAGGAGTCCATATTCAATTAAAAAAACTTGCACAGAACAAAACTATTTTCAATGATCTTGTCAGTTCTTATAACCTTCAGATCAGGGGAACAAAAGGAGAAAAAACTAAAGTTGACAATGCTGTCTTTGATATCAGCAACCTGCAAAGGCTTGGAATTTCTGAATACAAAACAATCCAGAATCTTCATAAGGGGCTTAAGGCTATAATAAAAACTGAGAAAAGACTGTAACCATTAAAAGAGTATTAAATAAAATTATAATAAAATGACAAACTCACTTATTAAAGCATTGCAGTTAAACAAAAAAGGAGTTATCAGCCTGATTGGTGCAGGAGGAAAAACAAGCCTTATGTTTCTCCTTGCTAAAAAACTTTCACAATCAAAAAAGAGGGTTTTGACAACAACAACAACAAAAATTTTTATGCCGGAGCCTGACTTCTCCCCAGACACAATTATTGAAGATGATGTTAATGAACTCATTAAAAAAGCAAGATGCAATACAAAGCATTATCACCATTTTTCAGCAGGCAGGAAGCATGATACAATATCTGGAAAATTAAAAGGTTTTGAACCGGAAATTATTGATCATTTATGGCAAACCAAAATATTTGACTGGATTATTGTGGAAGCAGACGGAGCAAAACAAAAACCTCTTAAATCAAGCAATCTTAATGAGCCTGTAATCTCAAAAGCGACTACACATTTAATTCTTGTCACAGGACTTGATGCTGTGGGAAAAACCCTTGATGAAAATCATGTCCACAGGCCAGAAATATTTTCAGACAATACAGGACTTGGCATGGGGGAAAAAATAGATGCGCAATCCATTGCATCATCCATAGGTTTTGAGATAAAAAAGGCAAAATCTTTCTGCTCCTCCTCACTGAATTTTATCCTTTTAAACAAAGCTGATACATATTCCCGAAAGGCATCGGGTAACAAAATTGCAAAAATTCTAAAACCAGATGAAAATATTGAAAAAATTATCATAGCATCACTTAAGGATAAAACTTCAGTGAAAAATATTGCATAAAACTGCCACGGGCAGACTTGGTCTTTTGTCAATGTTTACCCGCAATACTCTGAAAGGCAGAAACTAACTTAAGTTAATTCTTTTATATAAAACTGAGAGGGAAAAACTTATATTTATGGCAGCATCAAGTAAAAAAATTGCCGGAATTATACTTGCAGCTGGATCAGGTGTAAGAATGGATAAAACAAAACAGTTACTGCCTTTTAAAAGCAAACCTCTTTTAAGTCATGTGATTGAAAATGCCAGACAATCAAATCTTTATGAAATTATTGTTGTCCTAGGGCATAGTGCTGATGAAATTAAAAACACTATTGATTTTTCAGGTACTAAAACCGTTATAAACAGTAAATACTTAAAAGGTCAAAGCACATCCCTTATAAAGGGGCTTGAAAACATCTCGCCGGTTTGTGATGCAGCAATGTTTCTTCTCGGGGATCAGCCTCTTATTACCCCTTCTACTCTCAACACAATTATTCAGGCTTTTATCACCTCTAAATCACCAATCACCATTCCTTATTATAATAATATTCGTGGAAACCCGGTTATAATTGCAAAATCACTGTTTCATGAATTAAAATTACTGTCTGGTGATACAGGACCAAGGATTCTTTTTAAAAAATTTCATAAATCTATCTTAAAGGTGCAAATTTCGGATAATGCCATCACTGTTGATGTGGATACTAAAGCTGATTATGACAAACTGATATCAAAATAAAAAAATGTTGACATCATTAGTTTGTATACAGTATACAATTTTAGTTGCTATAATAGACTTAGCAACTTTATGCTTGACTTGGCAAATTTATTCTCATAAAGAG